>DATHJG010000598.1:0-3173 GCA_035489875.1 Solirubrobacteraceae bacterium
CGCGGCCGGCGTCGCCTACGTCGACGGCCACGTCGACGTCTACGACGGCCGCACGTCGCCGACCGGCGAGGGAGCCGACATGCCGATGGGCGTCGCGTTCGGCCTCGGACCGCAGCCGTGGGTCGACGCGGCCGGCGGGGCGAGCGCCGACCCGGCGCGGGTCGTCGTGCTCGGCGCCCGCGACCCCGAGGAGGCGGCGGACGTCGCGCCCCTGCTCGCCGGGCAGCTTGCCGCGCTCACCGTCCAGGCTCCCGCCGGCCTGCGCGCCGCCGGGCTGGCGGAGAGCGGCCGCCGCGCCGCCTCCCGGCTCGGCCGCTTCTGGATCCACCTCGACGTCGACGTGCTCGACCAGGTCGCGATGCCGGCCACCGACTACCTCATGCCCGGCGGCCTCGAGTGGGACGAGCTGGCCGAGCTGCTCGCGCCGCTGTGCGCCGCCCCCGGCCTCGCCGGCCTCAGCCTCGGCTGCCTGAACCCGGAGAAGGACCCGGGCGGCGCCTGCACCGAGCGCACCTGCGACCTGCTGGCCGGCACGCTCGGGACCTAGGGGCCTAGTGCGTCCAGTCCGGGTAGGCGGCGTCCTCGACGATGACCTTCACCTTGCCGCCGCTCCCGTACGGGACCGTCACGACGTCGTGCGCGGCGCCCGGGTCCCAGCCGCCGGTGTGCGCGAGGATGGTGCCGCCGTCCTTCGACAGGTCGAAGCCGACGGTGCCGGTCTCGAAGTTCTTCGAGAGCGCGCGCGTCTTGCCGTTCGACGTCGCCACCGTGAACCCGACCTGCACGTCCTGTCCGGAGAAGACGGCCAGCATGCGCTTGGCGTCGGACGAGATCTCGAGCGGCACGAGCCCGCTCACGAGCGGCGGGATCTTGAGGTCGGTGAGCTGGCGCAGCGTGTCGGGCGCGGCGGGGTCGAGCGCCCAGAGGTTGTACGCCGGCGCGTCGTTGCGGCGCGCCCCGAAGCGGTCGAACACGATCTCCTTCGGCCCCCACACGGGGTTCAGCGCGTTCTTGACCGTCGTCAGCCGCTGCTCCGCGCCGCCGAGCGCGGGGACGACGTACAGGTCGGAGTCCGACGTGAAGTCCGCCTTGACCGCGCGGCCGTAGACGATCTGCGTGCTGTCGGGGGAGAACGAGTAGCCGCGCATCTGGCCGCTGGCGGCGGCGTGGAGCGAGTCGCCGCTGATGTCGTAGACGCGCACGCGCTTGCCGGCCGCGATCGCCCCGAGCTTCGTCGAGTCCGGCGAGAAGCGCAGCGAGTCGATCCCCTTCGAGCGCATCACGAGCCGCTGCGAGCCGCCCTGGAGCCGCTGCAGGACGACGGTGTCCATCTCCGACCCACCCGCCGGGACCGTCACGAATGCGACCCACTGCCCGTTGGGCGAGATCGTCGGCGCCCGGCCGATGCCCAGCCGGCGCGGGGACTTGCCGTTGTCCGTGGCCGTGTAGATCACCGGGCTCACCGACCCGGCCTTCTTGACGTACACGAGCCTGGCCTGCGCCGGCGCCGCCCAGAGGGCCAGGGCGAAGAGGACGGCGAGGGTCACGGTCGTGCGCATGCGCATCAGAACACGTTCGACGGCAAAAGGTTCCGCCCTGCTTTGTCCAGACCCGCCGACGACCCGGTGCTAGCGTCCGCCACGGACGCACCGTAGAGGAAAGAGGAGAGCATCGTGGCCGCGATCCAGACCGAAGTCGGGACGCTGAAGAACTTCATCGGCGGCGAGTGGGTGGAGCCCTCGGGCGGCACCGACACCGTCTACAACCCGGCGACCGGCGAGGAGCTCGCGCAGGCGCCGGTCTCCACCCCCGAGGACGTCGACCGCGCCGTCAAGGCGGCGTCGGACGCGTTCGAGGGCTGGTCGAACACCACGCCCGGCGAGCGCGCGCTCGCGCTGATCCGCCTCGCCGACGCGCTCGAGGAGCACGGCGAGGAGATCGCCGCGCTGGAGATCGCCAACGCCGGGAAGCCGGCCGCCGCGTTCAAGAGCGACGAGCTGCCGGTGATGGCGGACAACCTGCGCTTCTTCGCCGGCTGCGCCCGCACCATGGAGGGCAAGGCCGCCGGCGAGTACATCGAGGGCCACACGTCGTTCATCCGGCGCGAGGCGATCGGCCCGGTCGCGCAGATCACGCCGTGGAACTACCCGCTGATGATGGCGATCTGGAAGATCGGCCCCGCCCTGGCCGCCGGCAACACGATCGTGCTGAAGCCCGCCGAGACGACCCCGATCACGACGCTGAAGCTCGGCGAGATCGCGGCGGAGTTCCTCCCCAAGGGCGTGCTGAACGTGATCGGCGGGCGCGGCGAGACCGGCCAGGCGCTCGTCCAGCACCCGGACATCCGCATGGTCTCGCTCACCGGCTCGGTCGAGACCGGCAAGTGGATCGCGCGCGCGGCCGCGGACACGCTCAAGCGCGTGCACCTCGAGCTGGGCGGCAAGGCGCCGGTCGTGGTCTTCGACGACGCCGACATGGACGCCGTGGCCGAGACGATCGCGGGCACGGGCTTCTACAACGCCGGCCAGGACTGCACCGCCGCGACGCGCGTGCTGGCGTCGAGCAAGGTCTACGACGCCGTCGTCCAGGGCCTCGCCGACCAGGCGAAGGGCTACAAGATGGGCGACCTCTACGACGAGGAGACGAACCTCGGCCCGGTCAACTCGGAGCGCCAGCGCGAGCGCGTCGCCGGCTTCCTCGAGCGCCGCCCGGAGAACGCCGAGATCGTCACCGGCGGCAAGCAGCCCGACCGGCCCGGCTACTGGTACGAGCCGACCGTCGTCGGCGGCCTGCGCCAGGACGACGAGATGATCCAGCGCGAGATCTTCGGCCCGGTCATCACCGTGCAGCCGTTCGCCGACGAGGCCGAGGCGATCAAGTGGGCCAACGGCACGAAGTACGGCCTGGCCTCCTCGGTCTGGACGCGCGACGTGGGCCGGGCGCTGCGCGTCTCGAAGGCGCTGCGGTTCGGCGCGGTGTGGATCAACGACCACATCCCGCTCGCGTCGGAGATGCCGCACGGCGGCTACGGCGAGTCCGGCTACGGCAAGGACCTGTCGATGTACGCCGTCGAGGAGTACACGAACGTCAAGCACGTGATGGCGAGCCTGACCTGAGGGTCGGATCTTGGAGATCACCGAGCTCGTGACGCGCGGCTCCGGGGAGCGCCGCGC
>DATHJG010000599.1:0-2364 GCA_035489875.1 Solirubrobacteraceae bacterium
GTCACGACGCCGATGGCGGCGCCGAGCGGCATGCGGCCCGGCGGTGAGAACCAGACCGCGTCGACGTCGTCGCCGGCCGGGGCGAGCGTGCCGAGGTTCGAGAGGCTCACGGTGTCGATCGCGACGTCGCCGGTCAGGACGAGGAGGCTCGGGAGCTGGCGCTTGGACGCGATCGTGAGCGTGCTGTAGCCGGCGAGCAGGTCGACGACCAGGCCGGCGAGCCCGTCGCGCTTGATCGCGCGCGTCTGCCGGCCGATGTCCTCGAGCGCGCTCGGGAGGTCCTCGGCCGCGCTGCAGGAGACGGTCACGTAGGTCGCGAAGTTCCCCACGACCTCGGTCCGCCACTCGGGCGGCCGGACGTTGATCGGCATCGACAGCGCGATCCGGCGGGAGCTCCGCCCGTGCTCGTCGTTCCAGCGGCGGACGGCGATGGCGAGCGCCGCGAGCAGCACGTCGTTCACGGTCGTGACGTCGGTCCGGCGCGCCGCCACGTCGGCGGTGTCCGCGCGCGAGAGCGCGAGCAGCTCGACGCCGTAGCCGGGGCGATCGGCGCCGCCGTCCGCGGCGACCCGCGCGGGCGGCGACCACTGCCGCGCGGCGTGCTGCGCGAGCGCGCGGAAGCGCACGAGGCGCTCCGCGAACGAGGCGCTGCCGGCGAGCGCGCGAACGTCGCGCACGGCGAGCGGGTCGAGCGGCGGGACGGGATCGTCGGCGCCGGCGTACGCGCGCAGGACCGAGAGCATGAGCCGCGCCGCGGCGATGCCGTCGCCGGCCGCGTGGTGCAGGTTGAGCACCACCGTGTCTCCGTCGGGCCCCTGCGCCAGCAGCATCGTGAAGGGGGGCGCCGCGTCCAGCGCGGGGCTGCGGCTGAGCAGCCGCTCGCGCGCGGCCGCCACGGCCCCTTCGTCGGCGCACGCGACGATCTCCAGCGGGACCTCGACGAGCGCGGCGGCGATCTCCCAGCGGTAGCCGCGGTCGCTGTAGCGCCAATCGCCGAGACGCGCGCGCGCGAGCGGATGACGCAGCGCGGCGGCGCGGATCGCCTCGACGAGCCGGTCGGGGTCCATCCGGCCGCGGTGGTGCACCTCGAAGTGGACGTTCCACGGCTCCCCACCGTGATCCAGGGTGAGGTACAACTCGTCGAGCCGGTTCAAGGGGACCGACGGCGTGGTGCTGATGGCCATGTGCCAACACTGAGGCCGTCCCCCGCCGGCCTCCTCGGCCGAAGGTCGTGGCGCGCCCCGACCCGCGACCAGCCGATCCGCCCCGTGGCTGCAGGTAGGGCTGGGGGAGCTGACGCGCGAAGGTGCCAGACCCCTGGGGATGCGGTTCGGGTGCGACTAGGGGGGCGACCAGGGCCCCTCAGATGCGAACTGCGGGGCGTCGGAGCAACCTCGATGCGGCAAAGCTGGCGCGCCGCGCCGGCAGGTTAGCACCGACACCCCACGGTCGACCAGCATTCGAGGCCCCTCATGCAGCAGGACTCAGCTCAGCTCAGACCCAGCCCGCCGGCCCGCGACCGGCGAGCGCTCTACTCCGTCCACACCCCGCCGGCCCCATCCGGGCCCGGCGGTCAGAAAGTGGACCAGGGCGCGCTCGCCGATCTCATCGCGGCGTCCGGCGTCGACGTTGCCGCACGCGCGCGGACGGCGCTCTCGCCCCTGCTCCCGCTCGATGCGCTGGTGCTGGTGACACCGGCCTCGGGGGGATTCCCGGTGCAGATCGCCGCGCCCCGCGGCCTGCGCGAGGGCCTGGCGGCGATCGACTGGCGCCGGATGGTGGACACCGGCACCACGGCGGACGGCACTGCGGCGCGGCTTCCGCTGCCCAAGCTCGACTGCGGCCTGGACGTCGCCGGCTGGGTCGCGACCTCGGGGCGGCTCACCGTCTCGCTGATCGTCGCCGCCCGCGGGCGGCTCGAGATCGACGCCACCGCCGAGCGCGCGGCGATGCTGATCGCGATGCTGGCCGCGGCGCGGGAGCGCCGCGTCGATCAGGACCCGTCGCCCGGCACGCTCGCGTTCTCGCGGGCGGTGAGCCAGGAGCGCGAGCGCGTGCGCGCGGAGCTCAACAGCCGGCACGCCGCCACGCTCTCGGGTCTGCTGCAGACGCTGCGGACCGCGACCTGGGCGGGCGGCTCGCGCACCGCGCCGCCGGCGGTGAGCGAGGCGATCGACCTCGCGTCGCGCGCGCTGCTGGACCTGGAGGCGCTCAACGCCCTCCACGACGAGTCCGACCGCGTGCTCCTGCGCACGACGTTCGCCGAGACCGACAGCGAGGTGCGCGGCATCGTGCACGCCGCCCGGTTGCGCGTGTTCGCCGACCTGGACGCCGACGACGAGGTCCAGGTGCCGCGCGCGATCG
>DATHJG010000600.1:0-2426 GCA_035489875.1 Solirubrobacteraceae bacterium
GTCGAGGAGGATCTGGCCCTCGGTGACCTCGAGGTTGGGGTGACCCATCAGCGCGTTGGCCAGGGTGGACTTGCACGAGCCGTTCGGCCCCATCAGGGCGTGGAACTCACCCGAGCGGACATGCAGATCGACGCCCTTCAGGATCTGCTTGTCACCGGCTGAGACGTGCAGGTTCTTGATCTCGAGATCGGCCATGGTCTCCAGTGATTTCAGTGGGTATCAGCGAGGTCTTTCCGGCGGAGAAGTCCACGAGCTCCGCGAGGGTGGTGCGCTGCAGCGACTTGATGACGCCCATCTGCACGCGCGTCCACAGCAGCTTGGTGGCGCACAGCTGCTCGTCGTCGTGATGCGAGCAGAGGACGCGCACGTCGCGGTCGTCGAAGAAGCAGTCCATGGGGGCGATGTAGCCTTCCAGCGCCAGGACGACCTGGTCCATCGTGATCTCCGCCGCGGGGCGCGTGAGCTGGTAGCCGCCGTGCGCACCGCGGGTGGCCTCGACGATGCCGGCCTTCTTCAGCAGCGCGGCGATCCGCTCGAGGTAGGCGAGCGGGAGCGACTCGGCCTCGGCGATCGCCTTGAGCGACACCGGCGAGCCGCCACCCTGGAGCCCGAGCTGCACGAGCAGCCGCACCCCGTACTCCGCCTTGGTGGTGAAGATCATCGGCGCTAAAGCCTACCAACGCGGTCGGAGTTCGCCCGGAGGGCGCGCTCAGCGCTCGTCCGGCAGGCGCGCCCGCAGCGAGTCCGGCGCGCGAACCTTGGCGGTCGCGGCGCGGATCGTGCTCGCCGCCCGTCGCTGGCGGTCCAAGGCCTCGGCCAGGTCGGGATCGTGGGCCGCGAGCGTCTCGATCTCGGCCTGCCGCCGCGGGGGCAGCGTGCCGTCGGCGGCGGCGGCGAGGTCCGCCATCAGGCGCTCGTCGAAGGGCTCGGAAAGGCTCATGGAGAAGGAACGTCATACGACAGGACGCGCCGCCGACAGGCGCTATTCCAGCGTAACTCCCGGAGCGCAGGCGGGAGGCTGCCCGGCGCACGGCCACGAAGTGCCACAGCCGTCAGCCGGACGCCGAGCACCGGGCCGGTCTCCTACGTAGGATCGCGCACATGAGCGAGCCCGCGACCAAGTTCCTCCTGACCGAGGACGCGATCCCGACCCACTGGGTCAACCTGCTGCCCGACCTGCCTGGCGAGCCGCTGCCGCCGCTGAGCCCGCAGACGGGTCAGCCGGCCGGGCCGGACGACCTCACGCCGATCTTCCCGATGGGCCTGATCGCGCAGGAGGTGTCGGCCGAGCCGGAGATCCCGATCCCCGACCCGGTGCGCGAGGCGTACAAGCTGTGGCGGCCGACGCCGCTGTACCGGGCGCGGCGGCTGGAGCAGTCGCTCGGCACGAAGGCGCGCATCTTCTACAAGTACGAGGGCGTCTCCCCCGCCGGCTCGCACAAGCCGAACACCGCGGTCCCGCAGGCCTACGAGAACGCGCAGGCGGGGATCGAGAAGCTCGCGACCGAGACCGGCGCCGGGCAGTGGGGCTCCTCGCTCGCGTTCGCCTGCTCGCTGTTCGGGCTCGAGTGCGAGGTGTTCATGGTCGGCTCCAGCTACGACCAGAAGCCGTACCGGCGGTCGATGATGGAGACGTGGGGCGCGACCGTGCACCGCTCGCCGTCCGAGCTGACCGCGGCGGGGCGCTCGCAGGCGTCGCATCCGACCGGCTCGCTCGGGATCGCGATCTCGGAGGCGGTCGAGGTGGCGGCCGGCGACCCGCGCTGCAACTACGCCCTCGGATCCGTGCTCAACCACGTGCTGCTGCACCAGACGGTGATCGGGCAGGAGGCGATCGCGCAGCTCGAGCTGGCCGGAGCCGGGATGCCCGACGTGATCGTCGGCTGCGTCGGCGGCGGCTCGAACTTCGGCGGGCTCGTGTTCCCGTTCCTGCGCGCGGGCGCGGAGTGCCGGATCGTCGCCGCCGAGCCGGCCGCCTGCCCGACGCTCACGCGCGGCGTGTACTCCTACGACTACGGCGACACGGTCGGGATGACGCCGCTGATGCCGATGTACACGCTCGGCCACGGCTTCGTGCCGCCGCCCGTGCACGCGGGCGGCCTGCGCTACCACGGCGACGCGCCGATGGTCTGCGCGCTCGTGAAGGCGGGGCGGGTCGAGGCACGGGCGTACCGGCAGAACGAGACGTTCGAGGCGGCGGTCAGGTTCGCGCGCAGCGAGGGGATCATCCCCGCGCCGGAGCCCGCCCACGCGATCCGCGCGGTGATCGAGGAGGCGTCCGACGGCGAGGAGAAGACGATCCTCTTCGGGCTCTGCGGCCACGGCCACTTCGACCTCGCCGCCTACGACGCGTATCTGGCCGGCCGCCTCGAGGACCCGGAGTTCTCGGAGGCCGATCTCGAGGCGGCGCTGGCGCAGTTGCCGGA
>DATHJG010000601.1:0-6506 GCA_035489875.1 Solirubrobacteraceae bacterium
CGTAGTACTCCTGGCCGGCGCGCGCGATGACGTTGTCGCCGACGCGGTTGTCGCGGGTCACCATCCTGCGGTCGCTTGGGTGGTGGTCCTCCGGGTCGACGCCGCCGACCTGTACCGCAGCCGCCGAGATGTCCTCGAAGCGGTTTCCGACCACGGCGTTGTGCTGGCTACCGGTGTCGAAGTCGAGCGCGACGGCACCCAGGCGCGTGAAGTGGTTGCGCTCGAACGCGACCCGATGGGCGAAGGCGAACGCGACGTTGCCCGGCGTGCGCGGCGTGCGCTCGCCGTGACCCCAGTTCTTCGGGTTGTCGGGCCCGGTGAACCGGAAGCCCGTCTGATCGACCGCGTAGCCCTCGCCGGTGCTCGGAACCAGCCACGTCGCGTCGGCGAACGTCAGTCCTTCGAAGCGGATGTCATGGACCGGCGCGCGGATCGTGCCTTGCCCGCGGACGAGCGTCTCGAGCACCGGCGCGACGACGTCGGTCGTGCCGAGCTCCTCGCCGGGCCGCGGCTTGTAGTAGATCCAGCCCGCGTGGTCGTCGAGGTACCACTCGCCGGCCTCGTCGAGGAGCTCGAGCCCGTTCTCGATCGTCAACGGGGCGCCGATGTTCCAGCCCTCGTGGTACCGGAGGTTCGCGTTGGCAAAGCACGGCTGGTCCATCGTGACGCTCGTACGCGGACCCTTGACGTCGATCAGGCTGCCGTCGGGGGCGTACAGCTCGACCTCACCGATGTCGGACCAGGGGCGCTCCTGGCCGCCGTAGCTCTCGCGCGTGACGGTCACTCGCACGCGATCCGCCCGCACCGGCGTCTCGAAGCTGAACGGGAAGTCGGCGTTGTCCTGCGCGTTGTCGCGTACCGTGCCGCGGGTCATGAGCGCCTCATCGCCCAGTCCGGTCGCGACATCGACGTCCTGCAGGACCATGCCCGAGAACCGCCGCGAGCGGACGACGATGCGCCCGACGTGCACGGGCGCGTCGAACTGCACCTGCACCCAGTCCGGCTCCTGAGGCGTGTAGCCCGATTGCCAGAATGTGGCCAGGTCGCCGTCGAACGCGTTGCGCGCGGTGAAGTCGGGCCAGGCAGGGTCCACGGAGCTGGCCGTCGTGGTCGCGTTCAGCTCGCCCCCCTGCTGGTAGACCTCATCGATGCCGCAGCGGTAGCCCATCCACTCGACGTTCGAGGTGAACTCGGCATCGGATGGGCGCGCAAGGGTCCGGAGGATCTGTGCCGGGACGCCGTAGGCGTCGTATCCCGTCGCCGTCTTGGCGAACTGGCCGCGGTCGAGGGTCGCTCGTGCGCGGGTCGCGCGCCGGCCGCCGACGTAGAGCTGGCGCGTGTGGAGCCCGCGGGCACGAGCGCGGTAGATGCCCTGCGTGCCCTGCAAGGGCTGCCAGCCCGCGATCCTCCGCCCCCCGCTGATCACCGGTGCCGCGCCGGCCGCGGCGCGCCATACGACGGTCCGGCCGTTCTCGCCGGAGTCCTGCGCCGTCAGCTCGAGCGGCTTCGACAGGCGGTAGGTTCCACCGGCGAGCGTGACCACGACGTCGCCGCGCATCCGGTCATTGAGCTTGCGGACCGCCTCCTGGGCGCGCTGGATCGTCTTGAACGGCCGGTGCCGCGTTCCGGGCCCGCGGTCGTCGCCATCGGGCGACACGAACACCTCGGCGCGGCCGTGCCCGACAGCCCCCGCAGCCGATCCGGCCATCACCCACCCCTGCGTTGCCGCGAGCGCCACGACGCAGGCAGCGACACGTGCGCCGCGAGGCATCACCACTCTCCCGGGCAGTCGCCCGCGGTGTCCTTGGTGGTCGCTGGAGCCGGCAGGGGGACGAACTCCGCCTGCTTGGGCTGCTCGCCCGTGAGGTGGTTGACGAGCGTTCGAAGGGCGATCTTGCCGGTCTCGATCGGCTTGTAGCAGACGGTGCCGTACAGCTTGCCGCTCGTGATGTCCTGGACGGCCAGCTTCGAGCCGCCGATCCCGATCACCTTGGCCTTCGAGCCCTTCGCGTCCAGCGCCTTCTGGCACCCGACCGCCATGTCGTCGGCCTCGGCGTAGATGAGCTCGATCTCCGGGTGCGACGCCAGCATGTTCTGGCACGCCGCCTCGGACTTGTCCTGCACCCAGTCGCCCGGCTGGCTCGCGACGATCTCAAACGAGTCGACCGCGTCGCCGAGTCCCTTCTTGAACCCGTCGAGCCGCAGCTTGACCGCGCTGAAGCCCGCGGCTCCCTCGACGACGGCGATCTTGCCACCTGAGGGCAGCGCCCTGGCGGCCATCTCACCGGCGACCGCGCCCGCCTCGACCTCGTCCTGCCCGATCCACGCGACGAGGTCCGGATGCACGTACGTCGCCGCGACCTTCTTCGGATCGCCCACCTGCGAGTTGACGGCCGCAACGGGAATGTCCGCGGCCTTGAGCTGCTTCACCATCCCGATCGCCACGCCGCCGTCGACCGGGTTGATGATCACGCCGTCCGGCTTCTGAGCGATCAGATCCTGCACGTCGTTGGCCTGCTTGTTCGCGTCGCCCTTCGCGTCGAGCTCGACGATTTCGACGCCGAGGCTCGCGGCCTCCTCCTTCATCCCCTGGCTGATCGCCGCGGGGAACGGGAAGCCGAAGCCCAGGTTGGAGACGCCGATAGTCAGGTCTTGCGCGGACTTCGCGGCGGCGCCGTCAGCATTCGACGCGGGTGTGCTCTCCTCCGACGCGCCGCAACCGCCCGCCACGAGTGCGCTCATCGCGAGCGCGGCGATCATGCACCTCTTCGACACAGCACACCCTCCTCCAGGTCAACCGATTGTCCTCGGCACCGTACCCCGGACGGGCTGCGAAGTCAATCGGTTGTTCCCGAAGTGCCGCCCGCTGCTCGGGCAATCGGTTGTCCCATGGTACGTTGCGCGTATGAGCCTGGTCATCGACGCCCACCAGCACGTATGGGACCTCGACCGGAGCGAGTACGGCTGGCTCACGCCCGCGCTCGGCCCGCTGCATCGCACGTTCGCCGAGGAGGAGCTGCTGCCGCAGCTCGTCGCGTGCGGCGTCGACCGGACCGTGCTCGTCCAGGCGGAGGACTCGAGCGTCGACACCGATCTGATGTTCGAGACGGCCGACCGTCACGCCGACGTCGTCGCGGGCGTGGTGGGTTGGGTGCCGCTGGAGCGGCCGCACGAGGCAGAGGCCGAGCTCGAGCGGCGCCTCACGGACCCGCGCTTCTGCGGGGTGCGCCACCTGATCCACGACGATCCCGACCCGGACTGGCTGCGCCGGCCCGCGGTGCTGGACGGACTGCGGTTGCTCGCGGACCACGGCGTGCCGTTCGACGTCGTCGCCGTGCTTCCGCGACATCTCGAGCACGTGCCGTTCCTGGTCGAGCAGGTGCCCGAGCTGCGGCTCGTGATCGACCACCTCGCCAAGCCGCCGATCGCGCAGCGCGGATGGGAGCCGTGGGCGGAGCTGCTCCGCCGGGCCGCTGAGGCGCCCACCGTGTACGCGAAGCTCTCCGGGCTGAACACCGCGGCCGACCCCGCGTCCTGGACCGCGGACGACCTGCGGCCGTACGTCGAGCACGCGCTCGACTGCTTCGGCCCCGCCCGGCTCATGTTCGGCGGCGACTGGCCGGTGGCGCTGCTGGCGGGCGACTACCCCAAGGTGGTCCGCGAGACCCGCCGGCTGCTCGAGCAACTCGGAGACGCCGAGCGCGACCGCGTGCTCGGCGGCACCGCGGTCGAGGCCTACGGCCTGCGCGTGGAGACGGCGCGCTGATGCTCGACCGACTGGCCCCGATCGCGGCCGCGTGCGACCTGACCGTCCCCGCGGCCCACCGCCGCCCGGTCGCCGTCGTCGGCGCCGGCTCGATCGTCGACGCCGGTCACCTCCCGGCCTACCGCGCGGCCGGCATCCCGGTCGCCGGCATCCACGACCGGGACGCCGAGCGCGCCCGCGAGGTGGCGCGGCGGCACGAGATCGGGCGCGTCTACGCCTCGCTGGACGAGCTGCTCGCCGACGACGCCGTCGCGGCCGTCGACATCGCGGTGCACCCGTCCGCGCAGCCCGGCATCGCGCGCGCCTGCCTGGACGCCGGCCGCCATGTCGTGTGCCAGAAGCCGCTCGCGCTCGAGGTCGCCGACGCCGAGGCGCTCGTCGCGCATGCCGAGCACGCTGGACTGCAGCTGGCGGTCAACCAGCAGCTGCGCTTCGACGAGGGGATCGCGGCCGCCCACGCGATGCTGCACGCCGGCTGGATCGGCGAGCCGCTCGCGGTGCTGTTCGACGTCGACATCCGGACCGACTTCACGGCCTGGTCGTGGCTGGCGGAGAGCGAGCGGCTCGAGATCCTCTACCACTCGATCCACTACTTCGACGCGATCCGCTGGCTGGTCGGCGAACCGCACACGGTCTTCTGCACCGGCGCCCGCAGTCCCGGCCAGCGGGTGCGCGGCGAGACCCGTACGATCGCGACGCTGGTCTACGGCGGCGACCTGCGCGCCCTCGTCCATACGCGTCACGAGAACGTGTCCGAAGACCGGCACGCGCGGTTCAGCGTCGAGGGCAGCGAGGGCACGATCCGTGGGACACTGGGGCTGCTGTATGACTATCCGCACGGTCGTCCCGACAGCCTCGAGGTCTTCAGCAAGACGCTGCCCACCGACGGCTGGCTGCCGTATCCGGTGACCACGCGCTGGGTGCCCGACGCGTTCGCGGGGCCGATGGGCGAGCTGCTCCGCGTGGTCGCCGAGGGCGGCGAGCACCGCTCCTCGGGCCGCGCGAACCTCGGCACGCTGCGGCTCGTCGACGCGCTCTACCGCTCGCTCGACACGGGCGCCAGCCAGGCGGTCGAGCCGACGCGGGCGGCCGCATGAGCACACCGGCCATCCGCCGCGCCACGATCGCCCACGTCGCGGCGCGCGCCGGAGTCGACCGCTCCGTCGTCTCGCGGGTGCTCAGCGGCGACCCGCGGCTGAACGTCCGCGACGAGACGCGCGCGCGGGTGCTCGACGCGGTGCGCGAGCTCGACTACCGCCCGAACGCCATCGCCCGCAGCCTGCGGACGCAGCGCGCGGAGGCCTTCGGGCTCTCGATCCCAGACTTCGCCAACCCGATCTACGCGGAGGTCATCACCGGCGCCGCGGCCGCGGCCGCGGCGCGGGACTGCCTGCTGCTGGCCACGAGCGAGGCGCAGATGCGACGCCCGGAGCAGTACGTCGACCTGCTGGAGCAGAGCCGCATCGACGGCCTGCTGCTCGCCGGGACGGTCGCGCGTCCGAAGATGCTCGCGCGGCTGTCCGAGACGCGGCGCGCGTGGCTGCTGATCAACCGGCGCGTCCGCGGCAGCCGCCGCTGGATCGTCCTCGACGACGAGCAGGCCGCGTTCATGGCGGTCGAGCACCTCGCATCGCTCGGACACGAACGGATCGCGCACCTCGCGGGGCCTCCGGAAGCCGACACCGCCCAGCGCCGGCTGCGCGGCTACCGCCGCGCGCTGACCGAGCACGACCTGGCCGAGCAAGAGGCGCTCGTCGTGCGCAGCGACTACAGCGCCGAGGGCGGCGCCCGGGCGATGGCGGAGCTGATCCGCGCGCGCCCGCGCCCGACGGCCGTGTTCGCGGCGAACGTCGCCGCGGCGATCGGCGCACTCGCCGCCGCGCGGGAGGCCGGCGTGGACGTCCCCGGCCGACTGTCGGTCATCGCGGTGCACGACACGCCGCTCGCCGGCTACCTCACACCGCCGCTGACGACCCTGCGCATGCCGCTCGAGGAGCTCGGCCGCCGGGCGATCGCCGTGCTCGCCGATCTGGCGCCGGACACCGAGGTGCAGGAGGTGCTGGGCGGGCGCATCGAGCTCATCCCGCGCGCTTCGACGGGCCCTGTGCCGGCGCGGTGACGCAGCCCGGGCAGCGTTCGGGGCAATCGGTTGACTCGCCTCCTGGCACGGGTTAGCCTGTCGGCGTGGTCAACCGTTTGACTTCGGAGGAGGGAGCGTGACCGCGTGGCCGCCGCTCGACGGCCGGCGGGTGCTCGTCACCGGCGCCGCCGGCGGGCTGGGCGCGTCCTGCGCCGAGGCGCTCCTCGCCGCGGGCGCGCGCGTCGCGCTCGCCGATCTGCCGGGTGAGCGCCTGCAGGACCTCGGGGCGCGGCTGCCGGCGGCCGCGGTGGTCGAGGCGGACGTCGCGTCGCCCGCGGCGTGCCGCGCGGCGGTCGCCGATGCCGCCGCGGCGCTCGGCGGCCTCGACGGGCTCGTCGCCTGCGCCGGCATCCTGCGCACGACGCCCTTCACGGACGTCGACGAGGAGGAATGGCGCCGCGTGCTCGCCGTCAACCTCGACGGCGCGTTCTTCACCGCGCAGGCGGCCGGAGCCCACATGACGGCCACGGACGGCGGCTCGATGGTGCTCGTCTCGTCGATCGCCGGACGCGGCGGGCGACCGCTGTCCGCCCATTACGCCGCGTCCAAGGCCGCCGTGATCTCGATCACCCGGTCCGCGGCGATGGCGTTCGGGCCCCG
>DATHJG010000602.1:0-8520 GCA_035489875.1 Solirubrobacteraceae bacterium
CGCGCCGCGCGCGCGGCTCATTGGCGCAGGACGGCCAGCAGGTCCAGCGCGCCGTCGAGCGCGCCGCGCCGGAGGCGGAAGTCGCGCTCGGAGATCGGGGGCACCAAGCGGCCGTAGAACGGCTTGGTGACGCCCAGCCGCGCGTGGATCGCGTCCCACCCGGCGCGCTCGAGCGCGAGCTGGTGCACGCGCAGCTTGCGCGCGTGGAACAGGCCGAGGAGGTCGACGCGCCCGAAGTGGCGCGCGCACAGCGCGCGGTACTCCTCCGGCCGGTACTCGCGCACGTGCCAGGGGTTGCCGGAGCGCTCCTGGCCCTTCGGCGCCAGCGTCAGCACGTTCGGCGTGGAGACGTACGCGACCCCGCCGGGGCCGATCAGGTCGCACAGCCGCGCGAGCACCATGTCGGGATCCCGCACGTGCTCGATCGTCTGCAGGAACACGACGCAGTCGACCGCGCCGGTCCACGTCTCGATCATGTCGCGCTCGAACGCGACGTTCCCCACGCTGTACTTCAGCCGCGCGTGCTCGAAGGCGTCCGGGTTGGCGTCGACCCCGACGACCGACGCCGCGGTCCGGCCGAGCACGGCGGTGCCGTATCCCTCGCCGCACGCGAGGTCGACGACCCGCCGCCCGTGCGCGCGCTGCGCGATCCACTCGTAGACGACGCGGTGGCGCCGGTACCAGTAGTTCTCCTCCGGCACGTCGGGCAGCGTGCGCTCGCCCGTGAGGTGCAGCGGCGGGACGCCCGGCGGCTGGTCGCGCTGCACGTACGGGTGGGGCGGGGCCATCGCGGGCCGGAACGGTAGCGCCCCGGCGGTACGCTCTGGCAATGGCGACATTGGTGCGCGACTTCCCGCTCTTCCCGCTGGGCCTCGTCGCGCTTCCGAGCGAGCTGATCCCGTTGCACATCTTCGAGGAGCGCTACAAGACGATGATGGCGCGGGTCCTCGAGGAGGAGGGCGAGTTCGGGATCGTGTGGGTGGCCGACGACGGGCTGCGCCCGGTCGGCTGCGCGTGCGAGATCGCCGAGGTGCTCGAGCGGATGCCGGACGGCCGGCTCAACCTCGTGGCGCGCGGCACGCGCGCGTTCCGGATCGAGGCGCGCCAGGAGGAGCTCGCCTATCCGGCCGGGACCGTGGAGTTCCTGGAGGACCGGTCGGAGGACGCCGACGCGGAGGCCGCCGCCGAGGCGCACGCCGTCTACGCGGAGCTCGTCGAGCAGGCGACCGACCGGGAGCCCGACGTCGAGGAGATCGGCGCGATGTCGGCCTACCAGATGGCGGCCACCGTGGAGTTCGGCCTCGAGGCCAAGCAGGGCCTGCTCGACCTGCGCTCCGAGACCGCCCGGATGCGCCTCGTCACGCGCCTGTTCCGCGGCGCGATCAAGCGGCTGGACTTCGTCGAGCGCGCGCAGGCTCGCGCGAGGTCGAACGGAAAGGTGCATTTCGACGGTTGATGTAACTCCCGGAGCGCAGGCGGGAGGCACCCTGCCGCCACCGCTTCATGGCTCGACACGGAATAGCCGGACGCCGAGCACCGGAGCGTTCTCCCGAGCCCTGGATCCCCGCCCGTGCCGAGCGGCCGGCCCTCAGCGCTCGATCCCACAAACGCCCTCCGTCACATCCTTCGTGAACGCCGCGAGCCGCTGGAACGTCTGCGGCACGCCGGGGGACGTGTCAGAGAACGCGATCGTGCCCTTCTCCATCGAGACGCGGTAGCTGAGCTGGCTGCCCGGGCCCGGCGGGAGCTGGATGCCCAGCTCGGCCTGCGGGGCGAGGTCGCGCACGAGCTGGCGCGCGGTGAGGAGGCGCTCCGCGTCGAGCGGGTGCTCCTGGTCGTTGCACTCCACGCTGCCCCCGTCGGAGACCAGCAGCTCGACGTTCGCGTTGCGGTCGGCGCCGCTCCGTTCGACCACGAACAGGTCGGGTGGGCGGCTCCCGCATCCCGCCAGCACCGGCAGCAGCGCGACCGCCAGCAGCACGCGCCTCACACCACCACCAGCCGCGCGCCGGCGACCTCGCGCAGGAAGCGGGGCGTGGAGAGGACGCCGTCGAGTCTCCCGTCGAGCTGCAGGCCGGTCGTCTCGACCGCGGCGGCGCAGGCCCAGATGCGGCAGTCGGGCAGCTCGGCGGCCGTCTCGCGCAGCTCGACGAGCGAGCGGGCGAACGTCTCGCGGCCGGGCTCGGAGAGCGCCGGCGTCTCGTCGGGGCGCAGCGCGCGGACGAGCAGCTGCTCGTCGAGCAGCGGCGCGAGCGCCTCGAACGTGGCGAGCCCGCGCGCAGGCTCGCCGTCGGCGGCGACCGAGACGAGCAGCGACAGCCCCGTGTAGAGGCGGTCGAGGCGGCCGGACGCGAGGATGACGGCGATCATGCTGGGCAAGGATCGTATGGACACGACGCTCGACGCCCGCGGCTTGGCCTGCCCGCTGCCGGCCATCAAGGCCCGCCGCGCGCTGGCCGCCGTCCCGCCGGGCGCGGCCCTGATCGTGCTGGCGACCGACCCGGAGGCGCCGATCGACGTCGCGGCCGTCGCCGCCGACGCCGGCTGCGCGTTCGCCGTGGAGCAGCAGGACGGCGCCTGGAGGCTCACGCTCCGCCGGCCGCCGGACGCGACGCAACGGGTCTGACCCCGCGCTACCCGGCCGCCAGCACGGCCTCGGCGCTGAGCCGCTCCAGCACCACGTGCGCGGCGGCGAGCGCCTCCATGTCCTCAGGCGCCCGCGCGATGCCGACGGTCGTCATCCCGGCCGCCAACCCCGCCGCCACGCCCGGCGCCGAGTCCTCGATCGCCGCGCAGCGGGCCGGCTCGATGCCGAGCTCCGCCGCCGCAGCCAGGAACATGTCCGGCGCCGGCTTGCCGTGCGCGATCTCGTCGCCCGCGACGGTCACGGCGAACGCGTCGGTGAGGCCGGCGCGAGCGAGCGTCCGGTCCAGGCGCGCCCGCGGCGAGGACGACGCGACCGCCACCGCGAGCCCGTGCTCGGCCAGCCCGCGCACGGTCTCGAGCGCGTCCTCGAACGGCTCGAGCTCCGTGTCGATCAGCTCGAACAGCCGGCCGGCGTAGCCCTCCCAGAACGCGTCGGGCGCCGCCAACCCCGGGACGCGCTCGGCGAAGAACGCGTGCACGCGCAGGTACGGCAGCCCGATCAGGCCCGCGTACTCCGCGTCGTCGATCTCGTACCCGTGGGGCGCCAGCGACCACTCCCACGCCACGCGGGCGAGGGGCTCGGAGTCGACCAGCGTCCCGTCACAGTCGAACACGACCGCGGCGAGGCGCGCCTGCGTCAGCGTCACTTGTGCGCCGGGAACCCGTAGTCCGCGCCGCGCGCCTGATCCGGCCAGCGCTCGGTCACGACCTTGCCGCGGGTGTAGAAGAGCACGCCCTCGCGCCCGTGCACGTGCAGGTCGCCGAACAGCGACTGCTTCCAGCCGCCGAACGAGAAGTACGCCATCGGCACCGGGATCGGCACGTTGACGCCGACCATGCCGACCTGCACGCGCTGCTCGAACTCGCGCGCGGTGCGCCCGTCGGTCGTGAAGATCGCCGCCCCGTTTCCGTACGGGTTGCGGTTGACCAGGTCGAGCGCCTCCTCGAACGTGCTCGCGCGCAGCAGGATGAGCACCGGGCCGAAGATCTCGTCGCGGTAGACCGACATCTCGGGCGTCACGCGGTCGAACAGCGTCGGGCCGACCCAGAAGCCGTCGTCGTGCCCGGGCACGGACACGTCGCGGCCGTCGCGCCGGAGCTCGGCGCCCTCGCCGACGCCGGCCTCGATCGCGCCGAGCACCCGCTCGCGCGCGGCGCCGGTGACGAGCGGCCCCATCTGGCTGCCCTCCTCGGCGCCCGGCCCGACCCGGACGGCGTCGACGCGCGCCTCGAGCGCCTCCGCGAGCGCGTCGCCGGCCGGCCCGACCGCGACCGCGGCGGAGATCGCCATGCAGCGCTGGCCGGCCGAGCCGTACGCGGCGGACGCGATCGCGTCCGCGGCGATGTCGACGTCGGCGTCCGGCATCACGACCGCGTGGTTCTTCGCGCCGCCGAGCGCCTGCACGCGCTTGCCGTGCGACGTCGCCGTCTCGTAGATGAAGCGCGCCACCGGCGTGGAGCCGACGAACGAGACCGAGGCGACGCCGGGATGCGTGAGCAGCGCCTCGACCGCCTCGCGGTCGCCGTGGACCACGTTGAACGCGCCGTCGGGCAGGCCCGCCTCGGCGAGCCAGTCGGCCATCAGCAGCGACGCGGACGGGTCCTTCTCGCTCGGCTTGAGGATGAACGCGTTGCCGCATGCGAGCGCGAGCGGGAACATCCACATCGGGACCATCGCGGGGAAGTTGAACGGGGTGATGCCCACCGACACGCCGAGCGGCTGGCGCAGCGAGTGGGAGTCCACGCCGGTGGCGACCGCCTCGGATGCCTCGCCCTTGAGCAGGTGCGCGGCGCCGCAGGCGAACTCGACGACCTCGAGCCCGCGCTGCACCTCGCCCCGCGCGTCGTCGGTCGTCTTGCCGTGCTCGGCCGTGATCACGCGCGCGAGCTCGGCGGCGTTGGCCGCGAGCAGCTCGCGGAACTTGAACATCACGTTCGCGCGCCGCGTCAGCGACTGCGCGCTCCACGCCTCGAAGCCCGCCGTCGCGGCCGCCACGGCGCGGTCGACGTCGGCCGCGCTCGCGAACGCCACGCGCCGCGTGACGGCGCCCGTGGCCGGATCGGTCACCTCGCCGTAGCGCGAGGCCTCGTGCAACCGCTCGCCCCCGATCCAGTGGGCGACGGTCTCGAGTGCGGTGGTGGTCATGCATGGCAGGGTACGCCGCGATGTCGGAGCCGCGCGAGCCCGCGCGTCGGCGCCCGACCTCAGACGACGACGAGCGTGCGCGAGCCCGCCGCGGACACGCGATCGCGCCCGGCGCGCTTGGCCGCGTAGAGCGCGGCGTCGGCCGCGCCATAGAGCTCGGTGAAGCGCACTGCGCTGCCGCGCGCGGCAGCAGCGCCGAGCGACATCGTGACCGCGATGTCGCCCGTGCGCTGCTCGGCGACCGCGGCACGCAGCCGCTCGCCGACGTCGACCGTGCGGTCGAGGTCGGCGCCCGGCAGCAGCACGACGAACTCCTCGCCGCCGATCCGGTAGACCAGGTCGAACGCCCGCAGCGCCTTGCGCATCGCGTAGGCGATGTCCCGCAGGACCGCGTCGCCCACCGGGTGGCCGTGCTCGTCGTTGACGCGCTTGAAGTGGTCGAGGTCGGCGACGAGCATCCCGAGCGACGCGTGCTCGCCGTGGCCCGCGAGCTGCTCGAGCTCGTCGAAGCGCGCGAGCAGCGCGGCACGGTTGAGCAGGCCGGTGAGCGGGTCGAGCACCGCCTCGCGCCGGTGCTCGCGGTCCGACGCCTGGGTGGCGCCGGAGAAGATGGCGGTGGCGATCACGAGCGCGATCGGGAAGATCAGCGCGTCCGGCCGGTCGAATACGGCCCCCGCGTCGAGCGCCAGCGTCGAGAGCAGCATCAGCGCGATCAGGAACCCGACGCCGCACAGGACGCCGCGCAGCTCGAAGCGGGCGCCGAGCGTCACGGCCGGCAGCGCCATCCACATCACGGCGGGCGAGCCGGCCTCGCCCGTCAGCGCCACGCTCACCGCGATCATCACGCCGCTGATCCCCCAGCCGACCGCCGCCCAGCGGTGCGCATGCGTGCGCGTGCGCACGAGCCGGTCGGCGATCGTCGAGGCGACCAGCGCCGTGGCGAGCGGGATCAGGAACCACAGGCCGATCCACGGGCCGGACGCGATCAGCGCGAGCGCGAGCACCGCGAAGGCACGCCGGCGGACGACGCCGATGCGCGCCTCCATGTCGAGCAGGCGCTCGCGCCGCAGCGCCGCCGCAAGGTCTCCGGCTGTACTTCCCATTGCCGGATGTATCGGCTGCAACGAGGCCTGGATTGAGGCGCGTCAGGCCTCCGCGACGGCGCCGCCGCGGCGGGGATCGCCCCCACCGGACAGCTTTCCGGTGCGCAGGTCGCGCTGTACCGCCTGTGCGCCGCCGAAGAACAGGTTGCGCGACGAGAACCGGACCAGCGTGCGCTGGTCAGACTCCAAACCTGCGGTGTCCAGACCGGGCTCGACATATGCGATCTCGTCCTCGAAGTGCACGCGCGGCGCGTCGATCGCGTCCTGGACCCCGAGGCCCTGATCGAGCACCCCGATCACCACTTGGAGGATCGCCGAGCGGATGCGGTTGGAGCCGGCCGAGCCGAGCACCAGCCGCGGCGGGTCGACCCCGGCTCCGAGCACCATCGTCGGCGCCATCATCGACGGCAGCCGGCGCCCGGGCGGGTGGGAGAAGAAGCCGAACGGCGACAGGTCCTGCTCGCCCATCATGTTGTTGAGGTGGATGCCGGTGCCGGGCACGACCTCGCCGCAGCCCTCCCCGTTCGTGCACGTCACCGCGCACGCCCAGCCGTCGGCGTCGGCGACGGAGATGTGCGTCGTCGCGCCGAGCCGGCTCGCGGTGAAGCGCTCGAGGAAGCCGGGGTCGTGCAGACCGACCAGGAAGTCCGGCGTGCGCTCCGCCTGCGCCGCCTCCATCGCGTCCACCACCGCGGCGACCGGCGGCGGCGACAGGCCCCGGTCGAGCTGCGCCAGCACGTACGCGAGCAGGATCCCGCCGGCGCTCGGCGGCGGGTTGGTCACCACCGTCTGCCCGCGGTAGGCCACGCGGACCGGGGCGCGGGCCACCGTCGCATAGGCGGCGAGGTCGGCGCGCGTGAGCAGCCCGCCGCGATCCGCGATCCAGCCGCACACGGCTGCGGCGATGTCGCCGGTGTAGAACGGCGCCGGCCCCTCGGCCCCGAGGCGCTCCAGCGCAACGGCCAGCTCGGGGTCGCGATGCACGTCGCCGACCTGCGGCGAGCGGCCGGCGGGCATGAAGAGCGCGCGCGCCTCGGGCGTCGCGTCGGTGATCGGGCGCAGGATCTGGAACAGGTAGGCCTGCTGCTCGTTGACCGTGACGCCGCGGCGGGCCGTCGCCGCCGCCGGGGCGACCAGCTCGGCGAGCGGCAGCCGGCCGAATCGCTCTGCCGCGGTCGCGGCTCCCGCGACCGTGCCGTAGGGGCCGGCGGCGGCCGCGCCGATGTTGAACACCTGCACCGCGTCGCCGAAGTCGACGTCGATCCCGCGCAGCGGCGCGTGCGGCGCGCCGGGAGCCAGCCCGCGCCCGGGCGCCTCGACGAAGAAGTCGAGCAGCACCGGCTCCTCGCCGGGCGGGGCGACGAGCATGTACCCGCCCGCGCCGAGCCCGGTGAGCATCGGCTCGGCGACGAACGACGTGAACATCGCGGCGAGCGCCGCGTCCACGGCGTTGCCGCCGGCGCGGAGCGCTTCCGCGCCGGCCTCGGCGGTGACGGGATGGCCCGCGGCGACGACGCCGCGCATGGCTGCTCGGGGGCTCAGAACCTCGGGATGAACTCGGGCACGTCGACGTCGATCTGGGCTTCGCGGACGGACCGGCTCATCCGGCTCACGCGCGGCTCGCCGCTGGGCTCGCGCAGCCCGAGACGGGCGCCGCCCCGCGCTTCGCGCTCGTCACCGCTGCGCTCGTCGCTGCGCGCCGGGCGCTTGTCGCCGTAGCCGGTCGCCACGACCGTGACCCACACCTGCTCCTCGAGCTTCTCGTCGACCATCGCGCCGAAGATGATGTTCGCGTCGGGATGCGCCGCCTCGGCGACCGCCTGCGCCGCCTCGTTGACCTCCCACAGCGACAGGTCGGTGCCGCCGGTGATCGACAGCAGGATCGACTTGGCGCCCTCGAGCGTCGTCTCCAGCAGCGGCGACGAGACCGCCTCCGACGCGGCGTCGATCGCGCGCTTCTCGCCCTGGCCCATGCCGATGCCGAGCAGCGCCGGCCCCGCCTCGGACATGATCGTCCGCACGTCGGCGAAGTCGAGGTTGATCAGGCCCGGCAGCGTGATCAGGTCGGAGATGCCCTGCACGCCCTGGCGCAGCACGTCGTCGGCGACGCGGAACGCCTCCATCATCGACGTCTGCTTGTCGAGCACGGTGAGCAGCTTGTTGTTCGGGACGACGATCAGCGTGTCGACCTCATCGGACAGCGCCTCGATGCCCTGCTCGGCCGCCTGTGCGCGCCGCGAGCCCTCGAAGCCGAACGGCTTGGTCACGATGCCGACGGTCAACGCGCCCAGCTCGCGGGCGATGCGCGCCACCACCGGCGCGCCGCCGGTGCCGGTCCCGCCGCCCTGGCCGGCCGTGATGAAAACCATGTCGGAGCCCTTGAGCTCGGACTTGATCCGGTCGTAGTCCTCCATCGCCGCGTTGCGCCCGCGCTCCGGATCGGAGCCGGAGCCCAGGCCCTTGGTCAGGTCGCCGCCGATCTGCAGCGTCTTGTCGGCCTCGGACTGCTGGAGCGACTGCGCGTCGGTGTTGACGGCGATGAACTCGACGCCGGCCACCTCGGCCTCGATCATCCGGTTGACCGCGTTGACGCCGGCGCCGCCCACGCCGACGACGCGCAGCTGC
>DATHJG010000603.1:0-4183 GCA_035489875.1 Solirubrobacteraceae bacterium
TGGTGGTCTTGCCCGTGCCGCCCTTCAGCGACAGCACCGCGATCGTCTCCGCCATGGAGGCCGGAGAGTAGCGGGCGGATGGGGCGAGTGGGTCGGTCTACTCCGCGACGGCGGCAGACGGCGAGCCCGCAGGTGCGGGACCGGCCACGCCGGTGTCCATGAAGTGGATCGTGTGGCGTCCGACCACGATCTCGTCGCCGTCGGCGAGCGGGGACCACTCCACGCGCCGCCCGTTGACGTAGACGCCGTTGAGCGAGCGGTCGTCGAGCACGCGGACGCCGTCGGCCTGCGCCACGATCAACGCGTGACGGCGCGAGACCGTCGCGTCGTCGAAGCGCACGTCGGCGGCGAGCGAGCGCCCGATCCGGGTCCACTCTCGGGACACGGGCACGATGATCCGCCGCCCGGAGTCGTCGTACGCGAGGTACTTCCCGGGCGCGGCAAGGTTGGCCCGGGCCTCGTCGATCCAGTCGGGGCCTGCGGGGGCGATCGGTTCGGTTGCGGATGTGAGGGGAACGGCTCCTTCTCCGGCGAGCGGCATTGTCCCGGTCGCCTCGATATCGCCTGGCGTGCGTGGGTCCATGTACGTCTCTCCTTTGGCACGGGTGGCACGTGCCGATCCGGCGACCCTTTCCTCCAGCCACGGATTGTAGGGAGAAGGTCAATGGGGCCCAACCCTGAGTACGGCCGGGAAGGCTTCGGGTTCCCGCTGTCGAAACACGACAAACCATGCCGGCCATCAGCCTCCGCCGCACATCCGCGCCCGCCCGACCCGCTCTGGAGCGGGCGTTGCTGCGCCGCAGCATGGGCGAATCGGACGCCCACCGGCACCGCTGCGTCCACTGTCAGCGGACGCCGCTGACCGGCGAGGTCGTGCACGTCTACGAGACGCTCGGCGACGAGCGGCTGGTGTGCGAGCTGTGCCGCCCGCTCCGCCGCGAGGCGCCCGCGCGCTCGGAGCTCATGCACGCGCCGGAGCACGAGCGCGCCGTGCGCGTGCAGCGCCGCACCGCGGCGTGACGCCGCGCCCGGGGGTGCGTGAGCGGCGGCGTGTTTCCACTAGGCTTCCCGGCCCGTGGACCCCGTCACGCTGCAGATCAACATCGACCGGCCCCGCGAGGAGGTGTTCGCCTACCTGGCGGACGTCGCCAACCACCCGGAGTTCACCGACCACTTCCTCAAGAGCTGGCGGCTCACGCGCGAGGAGTCGGCCGGGCGCGGCGCCGGCGCGCGCTACCGGCAGGACGGGCGCTTCGACCGCTTCGGCTATTACGACCTGAGCATCGCTGAGATCGAGCCGCCGTACCGGATCGTCGCCGTCGGGCGCGGCGGGAAGTACAACCGCATCAAGACGTTCCACCAATGGACGCTGGAGCCCAACGCCGGCGGCACGCGGCTGGAGTACCTCTACGAGACCGAGCCGCCGCTCCCCACCGACCGCTTCATCGAGGCCGTGAGCGGCCGCCGCGGCTGGTTCCGGCGCAACGGTGCGAAGGGGCTGCGCCGGCTGCGGAGCATCCTCGAGGAGAACCGCGATCGCGGCGCGCGGGCGACGATCGCCGGACTAGACTGACGCGCCCGATGCCCCGCCTCGCCCGCCTCGCACTGCTCTGCGTCGCCGCGCTCGCCGCGGTGGCGGCCGCCGGGTGCGGCAACAAGGAGTCGCACGTCACGCTCGCGGAGACCGAGGGCATCTACGTCACGGTCGACGAGCTCAAGTACCAGATCCAGATCTCGCGCATCCTCAACCCGGCGGCGCTCGACGACTCGGCCTACCTGCGCGGCCTGCCCGCGGCCGAGCAGACCGCCGAGGACGAGGTCTGGTACGGGATCTTCATGCGCGTCGAGAACGACACGGACGCCCCGCACCCGGCCGCGGAGCAGTTCACGATCCGCGACACGCAGGACACGCAGTTCGAGCCGATCGCGCAGGACCCCGACACCAACGACTTCGTCTACGAGCCGATCGACCTGCAGCCGGGCAAGCTGATCCCCGCGCTCGACACGCCGGCGGCGGACAACACGATCCGCGGCGGGTTGATCCTGTTCAAGGTCAAGACCGACTCGCTCGCCAACCGCCCGCTCGAGCTCGAGATCCACAGCCCCAGCGGCGGCCAGGGCGCCGTCATCGACATCGACGTATAGGTAACTCCCGGAGCGCAGGCGGGAGGCTGCCCTGCGCTACGTGTCGCGCTGCGACACGGTCAGCCGGACGCCGAGCACCGGAGCTCAATCCCGATCGAGCGCGGCTTGCAGCACCAGCTTGGCCGCCGGCGCCGCCGTCTCGCCGCCCGCGCCCTGGCCGACCAGCATCACCGCGACCGCCACGCGCGGCTTCGCCATCGGCGCGTAGGCCGCGAACCAGGCGTTGGTGTCGGTGCGGTCGACGACCGGCGGCGCGTTCGGGTCGGACGGGTCGGGATCCTCGTTGGTCGTGTCGCGCAGCTCGGCGGTGCCGGTCTTGCCGGCGACCTTGACGCCGGGGATCGCGGCGCCGATGCCGGTGCCCTCGGTCACGACCCGGCGCATGTAGCGGCCGATCGCGCGCGCGACCGCGTCCGGCGCCGCGCGCGTGCGCCGCGGCTCCGCGCCCTTGCGCAGCGTCGGCTGCACGCGCACGCCGTGCTCGCCGATCGCGGCCGCCGCCGTCGCGAACAGCAGCGGCGTGGCGAGCACCTTGCCCTGGCCGATCGCGGTCGAGCCGACCGCCAGGTCGTCGCCGATCTCGGCGGCGGCGGGGATCGTCGAGCGCATCGCGCCGGCCACGCCGGGATCGGCGTTGAAGCCGAACTTCTCCGCGGCGCGGACGAGCCGCGCCGGCCCCAGCTCGGCGCCCATCGGGGCGAAGACCGAGTTGCAGGAGTGCGCGAACGCGTCCGCCAGCGACCCGCCGCAGGACTCGCCGTGGGCGTTCTCGAGCTCGACGCCCTCCAGCACCGCGGCCGCCTCGATCGGGTACTTGCTCGACCGCTTCGCGACGCCGGCCTCCAGCGCGCCGGCGAGCGTGATGATCTTGAACACCGAGCCGGGCGGCTGCGGGGCGGAGTACGCGATCCCGGCGAGCGCGAGCACCTCGCCGTCGCGCGGGCTGATCGCCGCGATGCCGCCGAAGCGCCCGGCCAGCGCCTCGACCGCCGCGCGCTGGACATCCGGGTCGATCGTCGTCCGCACGGCCCTGCCGCGCCGCGGCACGACCGAGGCCAGCACGCGCTCGCCGGCGCGCAGCTCGCCGCCGGGGATGCCGGCGAGCTCGTCGTCGAACTCGCGCTCGAGCCCGGTCAGGCCCACGGGCGCGCCCGGCGGCACGCCGCGGCGCTCGAGCTCCGCCGCCCGTTCGGGCGGGGCGGGGCCGACGCGGCCCGCGATCTCCGACGCGAGCGCGCCCAGCTCCGATAGGCGCGCTTCGCCCTCGGCGAGCGGCGTGCCGTCGCGGGCCTGGATCGCGGCGCGCGGCGGCAGCGTCGTGCTCCGCGTCAGCTTCTCACCGGGCCGCAGCCCGGGGTGCACGAGGTTGCGGCTCCACGCGACGCGCGGGCCCTCGTCGGCGTCGTCGACCAGCGGCAGCGCGAGCTGGCCCGAGAGCGTGCCGAAGATGCGCGTGCGCAGCACGACCGGCACCATGACGACGCCGTCGACGGGGCCGGCGGCGCGGCCGGCGGTGACGCGGTCGAGCGTCGCGACCCTCGCGGCCTCGCGATAGGCGGCGGCGAAGCGCTCGAGCGGGATCTGCTCCCGCGCCGCGGGAGTCAGCAGCCCGTGCATGCGTGCGTAGTCCGCGCGCGCCCATGCGGTGGCGAAGTCCTGCGCGGCGGCGCGGCGCGGGTCGTCCCCGTCCCGACCGACGGCGACGCCGGTCGCGAACGCGGCGACCGCGGCGGCCAGGAGGGGACCGAGACGCGCCCACGCGACCGGACGCCGGCGACGGGGGCGCGTGCCGGAGCCGGCGGCCGGGGGGCGACGCCGGGGACGAGTTGGAGCGGACAAGAGGCCTCTGCATATTGACGCGATCCGGGGACGGCGTGCGGGCGGGCACCCGCGGATGCGTCGTCGGCGGGGCTCGCGCGTCGCCGGCCGGTACGCTCGGTTCCCCGTGACGGGCGTCGACTGGATCATCGTGTGCCTCGTGCTCCTCCTGGCGCTCTTCGGGTGGGCGCAGGGCTTCATCTCCGGCGTGCTCGCGTTC
>DATHJG010000604.1:0-5035 GCA_035489875.1 Solirubrobacteraceae bacterium
GCGATGGAAGAGATCGCCGTCGTCTACGCCCGGTCGCTGTTCGAGGCCGCGCTCGAGCAGGACAAGCTCGACGTCGTCCGCGAGCAGCTCGGCGAGTTCGCCGACGCGCTCGGCAGCGACCGGCAGCTCCAGGTGTTCTGCTTCTCGCCGTACTTCTCCACGCAGGAGAAGAAGGACGGGCTGCACAGGGCAGTGGACGGGGCGGAGCCGATCTTCCTCAACTTCCTCGAGCTGCTGCTCGAGAACCACCGCACGCCGGCGCTCTTCCGCATGCGGCGGGAGTACGACCGGCTGTGGGAGAGCCACAACCGGCTGCTGCCGGTCGCGGTGACGTCGGCCGTCGAGCTCGACGAGCAGACGGTCCGCAGCATCGGCGACCGCATCGCGGAGCAGACCGGCCGCAAGATCGAGCTGTCCTCCACCGTGGAGCCCGACATCCTGGGCGGCATCGTCGTCCGCGTCGGCAACCAGGTGCTCGACGCCTCCATCCGCAACCGCCTGGAGACCCTACGCAAGCAGGTCGTCCGGGCGTAGCCGGCGCGACTTTCCAAGGAGCCAAGAAAGCCAACTCATGCAGATCAAGCCTGACGAGATCACGTCCATCCTCAAGAGCCGCATCGAGGGCCTCGACGCGGGCCAGGCGGACCTCACCGAGGTCGGCACGGTCCTGTCGGTGGCCGACGGCATCGCGCGCATCCACGGCCTCGAGAACTGCATGTCGCTGGAGATGCTCGAGCTGCCGCACGACGTCACCGGGCTCGCCCTCAACCTCGAGTCCGACAACGTCGGCGCCGTGCTCTTCGGTCCGTGGGGCCATGTCAAGGAGGGCGACACGGTCAAGCGGACCAACCGCCTCCTCGAGGTCCCGGTCGGCGAGCAGCTCCTCGGCCGCATCATCGACCCGCTCGGCCGCCCGCTCGACGGCAAGGGCGACATCCACCTCGAGGAGACCCGCCCCGCCGAGGTCAAGGCGCCCGGCGTCGTCCAGCGCCAGCCGGTGAAGGAGCCACTCCAGACCGGCATCAAGGCGATCGACACGATGATCCCGATCGGCCGCGGCCAGCGCGAGCTGATCATCGGCGACCGCCAGACCGGCAAGACGGCGATCGCGATCGACACGATCATCAACAACAAGGACTCCGGCGTCGTCTCGATCTACGTGGCGATCGGGCAGCGCATGGCCACCGTGGTGGGCGTCGCGCAGACGCTCGAGGACGCCGGCGCGATGGACAACACGATCATCGTCGCCGCGGCAGCCGACGAGGCCGCCCCGATCAAGTACCTCGCCCCCTACGCGGGCGCGGCGATCGGCGAGTACTTCCTGTGGCAGGGCCGGCACGCGCTGACCGTCTACGACGACCTGACCAAGCACGCCTACGCGTACCGCCAGATGTCGCTGCTGCTGCGCCGCCCGCCGGGCCGCGAGGCGTACCCCGGCGACGTCTTCTACCTGCACTCCCGCCTGCTCGAGCGCGCCTGCAAGCTGTCCGACGAGCTCGGCGGCGGCTCGATGACGTCGCTGCCGATCATCGAGACGCAGGCCGGCGACGTCTCGGCCTACATCCCGACGAACGTGATCTCGATCACCGACGGGCAGATCTTCCTCGAGCCGAAGCTGTTCTACTCGGGCGTCCGCCCGGCGATCAACGTCGGCATCTCGGTGTCGCGGGTCGGCGGCAACGCCCAGATCGCGCCGATGCGGAAGGTCGCCGGCCGCATGAAGGGCGAGCTGTCGCAGTTCCGCGACCTCGAGGCGTTCGCCTCGTTCGGCTCCGACCTCGACGAGGACACGCAGCGCACGCTCGCGCGCGGCAACCGCCTGGTCGCCACGCTCAACCAGGGCGAGCGCCAGCCGATCCCCGCCGGCGAGCAGGTCGCGATCGTCTACGCGGCCACCAACGGCTACCTCGACCGCGTCGCGGTGGAGCGCGTGCCCGAGTTCCACCACCAGCTCGTGGCGCGCCTGCGCGCCGAGGCGAGCGACCTGCTCGAGAAGATCGCGGGCGGCGACTGGTCGGACGAGACGCAGGGCAGGCTGAAGCAGATCGTCGCGGAGTTCGCCGACGACTTCGGCTACGACCTCGACGCGGAGGGCAAGCCGCTCGACGAGGAGATCGACGTCGACGACCGCCGCGCGCGCGCCGAGGAGGCCGCGACCGAGGAGCAGGCGGAGGAGGAGCCGGCGCCCGCCGCCGCGTAGTCCATGGCCGAGAAGGAGCTCAAGAGCCGCGTCGCGTCGGTCAAGAACATCCAGAAGATCACCCGGGCGATGGAGATGGTGTCCGCCGCCCGGCTCCGGCGGGCGGAGCAGCGGATCGTGTCGCTGCGCCCCTACGCGTCGGCGATCCGGCGGATGACGCGCCAGGCGGCCGAGGCGGCGGAGAACATCCCGCACCTGCCGATCCTGCGCGAGCGCGAGGAGGTCAACCGGGTCGGGATGCTGCTGGTCACGAGCGATCGCGGGCTCGCGGGCGCCTTCAACGGCCAGATCATCCGCGCCGGCCTGCGCGCCGCCGACGAGGACGCGCAGGGCGGTCGGGAGGTCGCGTTCTTCGCCTCCGGCCGCCGCGGCGTCGGGTCGCTGAACTTCCGCAAGCGCCCGCCGGTCGGCGCCTACGTCGGCTTCACCGACCGGCCCGCCTACGCGGACGCGCGCGGGATCGCGTCCGACCTGATCGCCGCCTACGTGGACGGCGACGTCGACCGCGTCGAGATCTTCTACAACCACTACATCTCGCCGCTCCAGCAGCGCGTCACGCGCGAGACGCTGCTCCCGCTCCAGCAGGCCTCGATCCTCGAGGAGGGCGAGGAGGACCGGGTCGAGGAAGAGCGGCGCGAGGAGCAGGGCCACCACCGGGCGCTCGTCGAGTACGAGCCCGAGCCGGAGGAGATCCTGCAGCGGCTCGTGCCGGTCTACGTGGAGATCTCGATCTTCCGCGCGCTGCTCGAGTCGACCGCGTCCGAGCACGGCGCGCGCATGACCGCCATGCGCAACGCGTCCGAGAACGCGGGCGAGCTGATCGAGACCTACACGCTGCAGATGAACCGCCAGCGTCAGGCGGACATCACGCAGGAGATCATGGAAGTCGTTGCCGGGGCTGAGAGCCTTGTGTGACGTCGCACGGACGTCGCCGCCAACAGTGACCTTGAAAGATCGTGGAACGCCGGCGCTTAGCGGCGACGGTAGGGCGAAAGGAAGATATGGAAGCGAGCACCGCTGAGCGGGGCGAACAGAAGGGCACTGCGGGCAACGTCGGCCGGATCGAGGAGATCCAGGGCGTGGTCATCGAGGCCGTGTTCGAGGACGAGCACCTCCCGGAGATCAACAACGCGATCACGATCGAGCGCAGGGAGGGCGGCACGCTCGTCTGCGAGGTGCAGCAGCACCTCGGCGACGACCGCATCCGCGCGGTCGCCATGGACGCGACCGACGGCCTCGCCCGCGGGATGGAGGTCGTGGACACCGGCGGCCCGATCACCGTGCCGGTCGGCAACGTCACGCTCGGCCGCATCTTCAACGTGCTCGGCGACGTGATCGACGAGGGCGAGCCGATCGAGGTCACGGAGCGCTGGCCGATCCACCGACCCGCCCCGACCGTCGAGAACCTCACGCCGACGAACGAGATGTTCGAGACCGGCATCAAGGTGATCGACCTGCTCGCGCCCTACGCCAAGGGCGGCAAGGTCGGCCTGTTCGGCGGCGCCGGCGTCGGCAAGACGGTGATCATCCAGGAGCTGATCCACAACCTGGCCAAGGAGCACGGCGGGCTGTCGGCGTTCTGCGGCGTCGGCGAGCGCTCGCGCGAGGGCAACGACCTCTGGCTCGAGATGACCGAGTCGGGCGTGATCGACAAGACCATGCTCTGCTTCGGCCAGATGAACGAGCCGCCCGGCGCCCGCATGCGCGTCGCGCTCTCCGGCCTGACGATGGCGGAGTACTTCCGCGACGTCGAGGGGCAGGACGTGCTGCTGTTCATCGACAACATCTTCCGCTTCGTGCAGGCCGGCTCGGAGGTCTCCGCGCTCCTCGGCCGGATGCCGTCGCAGGTCGGCTACCAGCCGACGCTGGAGTCGGAGATGGGCCAGCTGCAGGAGCGGATCACGTCGACCCGCAAGGGCTCGGTCACGTCGATCCAGGCGATCTACGTGCCGGCGGACGACCTCACCGACCCGGCGCCCGCGTCGGTGTTCGCGCACCTCAACGCCACGACGACGCTCTCCCGCGCGATCTCGGAGAAGGGCATCTACCCGGCGGTGGACCCGCTCGACTCGACGTCGACGATCCTCAAGCCCGAGATCCTCGGCGACGAGCACTTCAACGTCGCCAACGAGGTCAAGTCGGTGCTGCAGCGCTACCGGGAGCTGCAGGACATCATCGCGATCCTCGGCATCGACGAGCTCTCGGACGAGGACCGCCAGCTCGTCCAGCGCGCGCGCAAGATCGAGCGCTTCCTGTCGCAGCCGTTCAACGTGGCCGAGCAGTTCACGGGCACGCCGGGCCAGTACGTGCCGATCGCCGAGACGGTGCGCTCGTTCCGCGAGGTGCTCGACGGCAAGCACGACGACCTGCCCGAGTCCGCGTTCTTCCTCAAGGGCTCGATCGACGACGTCGTCGAGGCCGCGAAGAAGAGCTGAGCATGGCGCGCACCCCGTTCACCGTGGAGGTCCTCACCCCCGAGGGGGAGGCCTTCAACGACGAGGTCGAGATGCTGGCCACGCGCACGACCGTGGGCAGCATCGGCGTGCTCGCCAACCACCAGCCGCTGCTGACGATGCTCGACCCGACCGAGCTACGGCTGCACAGGTCCGAGACCGAGGTGCTGCGCTTCGCCCAGGGCGAGGGCTTCCTGCAGATGTCGGGCACGCACGCGCTCGTGCTCGTCGACGAGGTGCTCCCGATCGACCAGCTCGACTCGCGCACGGTCGCCGACCGCCTGCGCGAGGCCGAGCAGCGCTTGGAGCGGGCCGAAGCGGACTCCGAGGAGGCCCGTCAGGCGGCGCGCGACAAGCGCCGCTACGAGGCGTTCTCGAAGCT
>DATHJG010000605.1:0-2387 GCA_035489875.1 Solirubrobacteraceae bacterium
CTCGGTCGGAACGCTGGCGCGTGGCCTCGACATCCTCGGGCTGTTCGCCCGCGCGGGCCCCGAGCTGACGCAGACCGAGATCTCGGACGCGCTCGGGCTCCCCCTCCCGACCGTGCACCGGCTCACCGCCGTGCTGGCCGAACGCGGCTACCTGGAGCGCGACCGGCGCACGCGGCGGTTCCGGCTCGGGCTCGAGGTGGCGCGCTTCATGCCGCCGCTGCTGTCCGGCCTGCGGCTCCCCGAGGTCGCCCGCGCGGACGTGACCCGGCTCGCCGCCGACACCGGCGAGACCGTCAACCTCGCGGTGCTGCAAGAAGGGGAGATCGTCTACCTGCTGAGCGAGTCCGGCAGCCGGCTGCTCAGCACGCAGACGCCGATCGGGCTGCGGCTGCCGGCGCACTGCACGGCGCTGGGCAAGTGCCTGCTCGCCCAGCTTCCCGAGGAGACGGCGCGCGACGCGGCGGGGCCGGAGCCCTACGAGCAGCGCACGCCCGCCACGGCGACGACGTGGGAGGCGCTGCGGCCGGCGCTCGCCCGCATCCGCCGCGACGGGGTCGCGATCTCGTGGGAGGAGTACGAGGTCGGGCTGGCGTCGATCGCGGTGCCGGTGCCGTGGCTCGACGGGCCGGGCAGCGCCGCGATCAACGTGTCGCTCCCGACGACCCGCGCGAACCGCGCGTTCCGCACCGAGCTGGTCGCGCGCCTGCGCGAGATCGCCCGGCGCATCGAGGCGAGCCTGGCCGCCCATGGCCGTTGACGCCGGGGCGCGCGGCGCCGATCCGGGGGTCGCCGAGCTGGCGGCCGAGGCCGACAGCTTTGCCGCCGCGCTCGCCGCCGAAGTGGCAGACGAGCCGCAGCTCCGCTGGCAGGGGATGCCGTCCGACGGCGACTCGCGCACCGCGTACGCGGCGCTCGGCGCGGCCGGCTGGATCGGGCTGCACTGGCCGGAGCAGCTCGGGGGCCGCGGGCTCTCCCCGCTCCACACGGTCGCGTGCGAGGAGCGCTTCGGCTACCACTGGCTCCCGCTCTCCGGCTACCTGCTGTCGGTCAAGACGATCGGCAACGCGCTCATGCGCTACGCCGCACCCGCGCTGCAGGAGCGCCTGCTGCCCGAGGTCGCCGCCGGCCGGCTCGTGTTCTGCCAGGGCTTCTCCGAGCCCGACGCCGGCTCCGACCTCGCCGCGCTGCGCACGAGCGCGCGCGCGGACGGTGACCGCTTCGTCGTCTCCGGGCGCAAGCTGTGGACGTCGAGCGCCGACGTCGCCGACTGGATCTACCTCGCGGTCCGCACCGGGCCGCAACCGCGCCACCGCGGCCTGTCCGTGCTCGTCGCCCCGCTCGACTCTCCCGGCATCGAAGTCTCCGCCCACGCGACGCTCGGCGGCGGGACGATCGGCGAGGTCGTGCTCGAGGACGTCGAGGTCCGGCGCGACCAGCTCGTCGGCACGCTCGACGGCGGCTGGACGGTGCTGATGGGGACGCTCGACCACGAGCGGGTGACGAGCGAGAAGGTCGGCGTCGTGCTCTGGCTGCTCGACCGGCTCGACGAGTTGGCGGCGACGCGCGCCGACCGCGCGCGGCTGCTGCGGCTGCGCGGCGAGGCGGAGGCCGCGCGGCTGCACGGCCGGCGCGCCGCCGCGCTGCTCGGCGCTGGCCGGCCGGCGAGCGAGCAGAGCTCGATGGCGAAGCTCGCGATCGCCGTGCTGATGCAGCGGCTCGCGGCCGCCGCGGTGGAGCTGCTCGGCCCCGCCGCGCTGGTGGAGGAGGGCACGACGACGCTGGGCGGCCGGATCGCGGCGTTCCATCGCGCGGCGGTGGCGACGACGATCTCCGGCGGCGCCGCCGAGGTGCAGCGCCAGGTGATCGCCCGGCGAGGGTTGGCGTGTCCGGCGTGAGGCTGCCGCTCGAGGGCCTGCGGGTGCTCGAGTACGCGCAGTACGTGGCCGGCCCGTTCGCCGGGATGCTGCTCGCCGACCTCGGGGCCGACGTGATCAAGGTGGAGTCGCCGGCCGGCGACGCGTGGCGCCAGTACGAGCCGTTCGACGCCGGCGAGAGCAGGTACTTCTACGCGCTCAACCGCAACAAGCGCTCGGTCGTCCTCGACCTCGAGACCGAGGCCGGCCTGCGTGCCAGCGGCGCGCTGCTCGCGCGGGCCGACGCCGTGCTGCACAACTTCCCGCTCGAGCGCGCGGTCCGGTACGAGCTCGATCGGGAGAGCGTGCGCGCGGTCAACCCGTGCGCGGCGTGGTGCATGGTGTCCGCGCTCGGCACCGAGGGGCCGGAGGCGGAGCTGACCGCGTTCGACGTCGGCGCGCAGGCGCAGTCGGGCCTGCTGCTCGCCGACGCGCGGCCGGGCGACGAGATCCCCCGCCGCGCGGGTGGGATCG
>DATHJG010000606.1:0-4879 GCA_035489875.1 Solirubrobacteraceae bacterium
TGCTGGGTGCCGGCCTATGCCTGCTGTACCTTCGCACCGGTTCTCTGCTCCCGTGCATAGGGCTGCACGCGTTCAACAACGCGATCGCGTTCGCTTCGACAAAGGAAATGGTATGGCCGCTGTGGTTGCTGACGGTGGTGGGGAGCGTGATCGTGACGGTCGCGATCGGCCTGGCGTTCGTGCGCTCGCGCACCCCCGCGGTCGCCGCGTGAGCCGCGCCGCCGCGCTCGCCGTCGCCGGCGCGCTGCTCCTGCTCCCCGCCGCCGCGTCCGCGCAGGACCCCGCTCCCCCGCCGGCCGCGCCGCCGCCCCCAGCGCCGGCGCCGGCGCCGGTGGTGCCGAAGCTCGCGCTGCAGGTCGAGCGGGCGCTGCCGGTCGGCCACGACCTGGTCGTGCTGCGCAAGCACGCGTACCGCCTGCGGGGGACGATGACGCCCGCCGTCGCCGGCCAGCGGGTCGAGCTGGCGATCCACCGCAACGGCAAGCACATCCGCACGGTGCGCACCGCGGTCCGCCCCGACGGGACGTTCACCCGGCGCATGCCGGCCGGCCGCCAGGGCCGCTTCAGCGTGCGCGTGCTGCACGCGGCCACGCCGGAGCTCGGCGCGGCACGCGGGCCGAAGGTGAGCGTGGACGTGGTCGAGCCGCGCGCCGCGCAGGGCGCGCGGGGCCCGCTCGTCAAGCTGCTGCAGCGCAGCCTTGCGCGTCTGCACTACGCGGTGCCGATCGACGGCTCGTTCGACGCCGCCACCGGCCGTGCGGTGATGGCGTTCCGCAAGGTCAACGGGATGTCGCGGCGCTACGACGCCGACCGGCGCGTGATCGAGACGGCGGTCTCCGGCAAGGGCGCGTTCAAGGTCCGCCATCGCGACGCGGGACATCACGTCGAGGCCGACCTCTCGCGCCAGGTGCTCGCGCTGATCGACGGCGACAAGGTCGTCGCGACGTACCACACGTCGAGCGGGGCGCCGGCGACGCCGACGGTGATCGGGTCGTTCCGGGTCTACCTCAAGACGCCGGGCACGAACGCCAAGGGCATGGTCCACTCGTCCTACTTCATCCGCGGCTACGCGATCCACGGCTACGTCGACGTGCCCGCGTTCAACGCCAGCCACGGCTGCCTGCGCGTGCCGATCCCGGATGCGACGCGGATCTTCAACTGGATCCGGATGGGCGATCGCGTCATCGTCTACCCGTAGCGTTGCGGTCGTGATGGATGCCAAGCAGACGCTCGTCGAGGAGCTGCGCCGCCACGCCCTGATCATCGGCGAGGTCACGCTGACCAGCGGCGCGACCGCGCAGTACTACGTCGACGCCAAGCGCGCGATCCTGCGCCCGGCGGGCTTCCGGGCGCTCGCCGAGCTGGTCGCCGGCTACGCCCGCGAGTGGGGGGCGACGGCCGTCGGCGGCCTCACGATGGGAGCGGACGCGCCGGCCTGTGCCGCACTTGCGGGTGGGGCGGACGTCAAGGCGTTCTTCGTGCGCAAGGAGACCAAGGCGCACGGCCTCCAGCGCAAGGTCGAGGGACCGCCGCTCGAGCCGGGCGAGCGCTGCCTGATCGTCGAGGACGTGGTCACCTCCGGCGGCTCGACGGTGCAGGCGATCGAGGCCGTCCGGGCCGACGGGCACGCCGTCTGCGGCGTCGTCAGCGTGCTCGACCGGCTGGCCGGCGGCGCCGAGGCGATCCGGCTCGCCGCGGCCGGCGCGCCCTACGTCCCGCTCGCGACCATCGACGACGTGTATCCCGAACGCGGGGGTAACGCTCGCCGTCCTAGGTAACACGGGCGATACCGCCATCTCAGTATCCATGCACTACAACGCCCCGAGCAGGATTCGAACCTGCGGCCTACTCCTTAGGAGGGAGTCGCTCTATCCGACTGAGCTATCGGGGCCGAGGCAGGAATCGTAACCCGCTCGCAGTACATGACATAGGCCGGAAGCTCGGGGAAGCCGACGGCCGGCAGCACCAAGGGGAACGTTCGTGACGTGACGGCCGGGGAAGGCCGCCGCGCAGGAGGGACAACACCATCATCACCGCATCACCACGCAGCATCACGGGGTCGCACCCGTGAGCACTGGCGATCCCGCCGGGCTCGTACATGATCAGCAGGACCACTCGGTCGTCGTCGGCGCAGCCGGCGAGCGCAAGATCGCCGCGCGCTCGCCGATGCAGCTCTTCTGGCGCCGGTTGCGCCGCGACCGCGTCGCGATGTCCGCGCTCGTCTTCATCGTCCTGCTGGTCGCGATGGCGATCCTGGCGCCCGCGGTCGTCTCGATTGCCGGCACGCCGGATCCCAAGGCACAGAGCTCCACCGCGCTCGATCTCTTCGGTGGCCCGACCGGGCCCAACGGCGAGCACCCGTTCGGCGTCGATCAGCTCGGCCGGGACATCTTCTCGCGCACCGTCTACGGCGCCCGCGTCTCGCTCGAGGTCGCGCTGATCGCCACCGGCCTCGCCGTGCTGATCGGCACGGCGGTCGGGCTCGTCGCCGGCTTCTACCGCGGCTGGACCGACACGATCCTCTCCCGCCTCACCGACGTGGTGCTGGCGTTCCCGATCCTGCTGCTCGGCCTCGGCCTCGCGGCCGCGTGCAGCGGGGCCGACGGCTGCCTCGGCGGCCTGGTCGAGCCCGGCCTCCCCGTCGTGATCATGACCATCGCGGTCATCAACTGGACGTACATCGCGCGCATCGTGCGCGGGCAGGTGCTGTCGCTGCGCGAGAAGGAGTTCGTCGAGGCGGCCCGCTCGTTGGGCGCGTCGAACCCGCGCATCATCGTGCGGGAGATCCTCCCCAACCTGCTCGCGCCGCTGATCGTCTACTCGTCGCTGCTGATCCCGGCCAACATCCTGCTCGAGGCGGCGCTGTCGTTCCTCGGCGTCGGAGTGTCGGGCGGCACCGCGTCCTGGGGGGCGATGATCTCCGACGCCACCAACCTCTTCCCGGACGCATGGTGGTTCATGCTCTTCCCGGGCATCGCCCTCCTCCTCACCGTGCTGGCCTTCAACCTCGTGGGCGACGGGCTGCAGGACGCCCTCGACCCCCGCCGGCGGTGAGGCCCATGCTCGTCACGCACCTCACAAGTACTCATCAACGAAAGGACCAAGTCCATGTCTAGGTCTTTGTGGAAGACCTTGCTGGCGCTCGCCGCGCTCGTGACCCTGTTCGGGTTCAGCGCCTGCGGCGGCGACGACAACCCGAGCAGCGACACCGGCGGCACGCCGGCGCAGTCCGACGGTGGAGCTGCCGCGAACGTCACCGAGCAGCTCTTCGCCGGCACGGCGCTCGACAACATCAAGGACCCGGCGCAGGGCAAGAAGGGCGGCAAGCTGACCGTCCTGGCCGGCGGCGACGTGGACTACATGGACCCGGGCCAGACGTACTACACGTACGCCATCGGGATCATGAACGCGATGCACCGCGGGTTGTTCACCTACCCGCCGGCCGAGACCTCCGAGCCGGTCCCGGACCTCGCCGAGAGCGAGGCTGAGATCTCCCCGGACGGCAAGACCGTCACGGTGAAGATCCGCAAGGGCGTGATGTTCTCCAAGCCGGTCAGCCGCGAGGTCGAGGCGAAGGACGTGAAGTACGCGATCGAGCGTGCGTTCACCGCCAACGTCCCGAACGGCTACGCCCGCGTCTACATGGGCGACCTCGAAGGCGCCCCGAAGGAGCCGGGCGACTACCAGGAGATCCCGGGCATCGAGACGCCCGACAAGTACACGATCGTCTTCAACCTCACCAAGGGCACGGGCGCGGCGCTCGTCGGCGCGCTGTCGATGCCGATCTCGGTGCCGGTGCCGAAGGAGTTCGCGCAGAAGTACGACGCGAAGAGCCCGTCCACGTACGGCTCCGAGGCCGCGGTCTACACGGGCCCGTACATGGTCGAGTCCGATGACCAGGGCAAGGCGATCGGCTACACGGCCGGCAAGACCATCCACCTGGTCCGCAACCCGGACTACGCGCCGGTCGACGACTACCGTCCCGCCTACCTGGACGAGATCGAGTTCCAGGCCGGCAACGAGGACACGGCGGTCGCCGCACGCCGCATCCTCAGCGGCGAGAGCATGGCGGGTGGCGACATCGAGCCGCCCTCGCGGCAGCTCAAGACGCTCCTCGAGAGCAACAAGCCCGAGCTGTCCGCGGTGCCGGGCGGCGGCTGGCGCATGATCTCGATGGACAACAGCCGTCCGCCGTTCAACGACATCAACGTGCGCAAGGCCGTGATCGCCGGCTTCAACCGCGTCGCGGCGCGTCAGCAGCGCGGCGGCGAGGCGCTCGGCCCGATCGCGCAGCACTACATCCCGCCGGGCATGGCGGGCTTCGAGGAGTCCAACGGCGTCGACGGCTGGACGTCCGAGCAGGACTGGATGGCCAAGCCGGAGGGCGATCGCGCGCTGTCGGCCGAGTACTTCAAGAAGGCCGGCATGGCCTCGGGCAAGTACGAGGGCTCGGACGAGGTCCTGATCGTCGCCGACAACGCCGACCCGGACAAGTCGATCGCGCAGATCACCGAGCAGCAGCTCGGCGAGCTGGGCTTCAAGACGAAGCTCCGCCTCGTCTCGCGTGACACCATGTTCACGAAGTTCTGCAACGTGCCGGATTCCGAGGTCAACGTCTGCCCGTCGGTGGGCTGGTCGAAGGACTTCGCGGATCCGCAGACGATGATCGACCCGACGTTCAACGGCGAGAACATCGTCGAGACGCAGAACTCCAACTGGCCGGAGCTCAACGTGCCTGAGGTCAACAAGGCCATCGACGACGCGAAGCTCGAGACCGACCCGGCTGCGCGCGCGCAGGCGTGGGCGGGCGTCAACAAGATGATCGTCGACCAGGCGCCGGCGATCCCGTACATGTGGGACTACCAGGCGGTGGCCATCT
>DATHJG010000607.1:0-3963 GCA_035489875.1 Solirubrobacteraceae bacterium
GCTTCGCCGCCCGCTCCGCCGTTCCGTTCACCGCCTAACACCGAGAGAGCACCTTCCCCTTGCTCCCCGCCGCTTTCCGCGCGCTCTTTCCCGACACGACCGAGAGGACACTGACCACCGTGCTCCGTACCTCCGCCGCGACGCTCTCCGCGACGCTGCTCGCGGCGTCCTTCTTCGCGGCCTCCTGCGTTCCCGCGGAGCCCGCGCCCGCGCCCTCCGCCGAGGTCCCGGCGCCGTGACCGCCCACGACTACGACGTCGCCCGCCTCGCGGCCGAGGAGACCGAGTCCCACCGCCGCCTGACGCGGCTCTACCTGGAGCTCGCGCGGCACCGCTACCCGAAGTTCGAGGACTTCGAGCTGGAGGTACACCGGCTGCGCTCGATCGCCGAGCTCCGCGCCGCCGAGCGCGTCCGGCGCGAGGCGGAGCGCGGGCACAAGAGCAAGGAGCGGGTCCGCGCGCGGCACCGGCCGGAAGATACCGGCGCGACCGATCTCTTCGAGCAGGTCTGCGCCGAGTGCCGGCAGGTCTGGCCCTGCTGGACGTTCGCCGAGCTGTCCTCGGCGAACGTCTTCCCGCACCCCGGCTTCGAGACGCACGCCTCCGGCGACGTTACGGCGCTGCTGCACCGCGCGCTGCTCGAGCTCGCCAGGGCCAACTACGCCGTACAGGAAGAGAAGCGCGCGAAGTACGCGATGCTCGAGGCGATCAGCGAGTTAGGCGACAACAGCGCCTAGTTTTGATACTATTGCGCTACCCCGAGAGGAGGAGACACATGAGCTACGTTCCCTGGCCGCTGGTGAAGAAGCGCCGCGAGGTCCGCGACCTGCTCGCGACCGCTCTCCACGCCAGCGACAGCCCGTCCGCGCGCGCCGAGGCGGACGTCCTGCTCAGGAGCTACGACGACCTGGTCGACGCGGGCTTCTACGACCTGCTGCGCGCGATCGAGAAGATGTGCGACGACGCGGACGAGGCCTGGAAGCAGCGCGAGCTGTTCTCCGGCGGCTACGGCCCCGAGATCTACGCCTCGCGGCTGCGCGACCTGCACGCCAAGTTCGACCCGTTCAGCGGAGAGGAGACCGAGTGACCGCACAGCCGACCTACGCCTTCGACCTCAGGTACTTCGCGGAGGTGGTCCGCGAGGTGCAGAGCGAGACGGGAGCCGTCTCGCCGCACGACGTCGCGGACGCGTTCGTCTCGCTGCTCGACGCGGAGCAGCTCGCCGCGTTCGCGCGGGGGATGGCGCCGACGTTCGTCCTCGACGTCCAGCGCCGCGACAGGGAGACGGTCCGGAACACGGCCCCGCCGCCGGAGCCGGCGCAGCAGGCATCGGTCACGAAGCTGCCCGGCGCCCGCAAGGGACGCAGCCGCAAGGCGACCAACGTCACCGTCTGGCACGTCGAATTTCTGGAACAGGTGGTTCACCTGCCCAACAAGAAGTCCAAGCGCTTCGGGGACTGCACGCTCGAGGACGTCGCGACGCTCGTCAGCGAGCGGCGCAAGTCCTCGAGGCGGCTCGAGGCGGTAGCCCTGCAGTTCGAGCGGCTGCTCGAGACCATGACGCGCCTCGGCGTCTCCCGCGTCTCGGACGTCCCGCCCCCCGACGCGGCGCTCATCTTCAGCCCGGAGGAGCGGGCGTAGTGATCTTCCGGAGCGGCCACATGAGAATCAAAGCCCAAGAAGGTCACGCCGCTCCGGAGCCCTCTCCCTCGCCGGTCATAGCGTCTCCAAAGACCATGGCCCGCTCACCGGCGGGGAGCTCAACCGGCAGCGGCGGTCATAGTAGTCTCGAAGCTCAGAAAAGGCTCACCGCCGCTGCCCTCTCTTCCCCGCCGGTTAGCCGATGTTCCAAGCTCACACGTCTCTCACCGGCGGGGAGCACAGCTAGCGGCCGCGATTACCGACCATGCAGAGACCGTTCTCCTCTCATCGCGGCCGTCTCGACCTCCTCGCCGGTCATAACTCGACCGAAACCCGGCTACCGTTCACCGGCGAGGACCCTCAGCTGCGACGGCGGCCATGGGACAATCCAAGTTCATTTTGGTTGCGCCGCCGTCGCCCGATCTTCTCCGCCGGTCAATGACTGTGCGAAGGCCAGAGTTGTCTCACCGGCGGAGAGCCCAAGCCGCGACAGCGGTCATCCCAGGTCCGAAACCTATGCAATATGCACCGCTGTCGCTTTATTGTTCCCGCCGGTCAATGGTGACTCAAAGACCGTTTTTGCCGCACCGGCGGGAACCCCAGCCAGCGGCGACGGCGGCCAAGCGGCATCCGACGCCTATACGGGCACCGCCGCCGTCGCCGCTCCTAGACCTGCCCGCCGCTCATGCGACAACCGACGACCAATCTGGAAGCACCGGCGGGCACCTAAGCCGGCGGCCGCGATCAAATGCCTGTCACAGACCAAACCGGTATCATCGCGGCCGCCTCTCAGTCGCGACGGCGGTCAAACACTCGACAAAGTCCATATGCTGCTCACCGCCGCCGCGTTCACACTTCTTCGCGGGTCAAACCCGCCACAAAGACCAATTGTGCATCACCCGCGAAGACCGTAAGCCGCGACGGCGGTCAAACAACAGTCAGAGACCAAGTCCCAGTCACCGCCGTCGCTCACAGCCGCTCCGCCGGTCATCCTAAGATCCAAGACCACGCCGTACACACCGGCGGAGCCCAAGCAGTAAGGAACAGCCGACCATGACGCACGCCCCGTTCACGCTCCACGACCCCGTCCTGCAGACCCTCGCCGACGTCCTCACCGACTTCGAGGACGTCCGGATCCGCAGCCAGAACCGCACGGCCGCGCTGGTCCGCGTGCACGCCGACACCGACGAGCCGACCCCGGCCCAGGTCGCGCACGCCGAGGCCGACATGGCGGACTCCGCCGACTACAAGACGCTGATCGTGCTCGTCGACGGGGTGAAGAAGCTCGAGAATACGGCCACCGCGCGCCTGGAGAAGGTCATGAAGGAGCACCCGCTCGGCGCGTGGGTCGCGGGCGTGCGCGGCGTCGGCGAGAAGGGAATCGCGCGGTTCCTCGGCGTGGTCGGCGACCCGTACATCCGGCCGGAGCTGACGCGCCCCGACGGGACGGTCGAGCCCAGCCGCGATCGCAAGATGAGTGAACTGTGGGCGTACTGTGGGCTCCACACGCTCCCCGTCGGTCACAGTACGCCCGAAGACCAGAGATATGTCTCTGACGGGGAGCGTGTCTCGTCCTTCTCCTCCGAGGTCCGCGTCGCCGCCGCGCGCAGGCGCGGCCAGCACGCCAACTGGAGCGGCGAGGCGCGCAAGCGGCTCTGGACCATCAGCGAGGCCGTCATCAAGAGCCTGAGCGCGCCCTGCGTGAAGCCGGACCCCGACGACGAGCGCGTCCGCTGGGCGACGCACGTCGAGGGCTGCACCTGCTCGCCCTACAGGGTGATCTACGATGCGTCGCGCGTCCGCTACGCCGACGCGCAGCACGACGCCGAGTGCGTGCGCTGCGGGCCGAGCGGCAAGCCCGCTCTGCCGGGCTCCCTGCTCTCCAACGCGCACAAGAAGGGCCGCGCGCAGCGCAAGGTCATGAAGGAGCTCCTCCGGGACCTGTGGCTCGAGGCGCGGCGCCTCCACCTCGAGGCGCGCGGCGAGACCGCGTGACCGCGTTCTCGAACGGGAGCGAGTGGGACGCGTGGAGCGTGTACTGGTGCTACCGCTGCACGAAGGAGGACAGCTGCAAGATCCTCGACTTCGTTCTCACCGAGAACCAGGTCCCGCCGCAGTGGACCGAGGTCGACCCGCGCGCGCTCGCGGGCAGGTACGTCTGCGACGAGTTCGAGACCACCGAAGGAGCAGGTACGTGATCTTCACTCCCCCGACCCACCCGTTCGCCCAGGTTCCGGTCGCCGACCTGGCGGCCAAGCACGTCGGGTCGCTCGTCGTCGTCGCGCAGCACGACGCGTCGACGCGCGAGACGTTCTCGGCGTCC
>DATHJG010000608.1:0-3190 GCA_035489875.1 Solirubrobacteraceae bacterium
CTCCGGCGCCCACCCGGGGCCTATCGCACGTGTCTACGAGGCGTACCTCGACGCGACGTACGTCACGAAACCCGTCGTCTCCGCGGATCTCCCGACGGGCACTGTCACGAACACGAACCTCCCGACCGTCACGTGGTCGAACACGCTCGACTCTGACGGTGGCCCGCAGACGCAATACGTCGTCCGGGTCTTCACCGACGCTCAGTACACCGCCCCCGGGTTCAGCTTCCTCACTGATACACCGGTCGCGAACACTGGCACCGGCACTGGTGCGGGGCACCTCGTCTCGGGGCCCGTGACCTCCTGGCAGCTCAACGAGGTCCTGCCCGACGACACGTACCGCGCGTACGTCGCCATCGGGCAGACGGTCAACGGCGCCGCGCACTTTTCAGACTGGGCTTTCACCGAGTTCATCGTCAACGTCGTGCTCCCCGGCACGCCGACGCTCGTCGCGACGGCGGACAACGCGAACGGTCGGATCGCTCTCGCCGTAATCGACGTCCCGGGCACCGCGAGCACGGACGGGTTCGAGCTTGAGCGCAGCCTCGACGCTGGCACCACATGGGAAGCCGTCCGCACCCTGGACGCGGGCTCGATCGACGTGCCGTTCGTCGCGGAGACCGGCGTGTTCGCCTCCGCGGCGGACGCGACGAGCCACGCGCTCGTGCTCCCAGCGCCGACGGGCGGCATTCTCGCGGATGACCTGCTGCTCGCGGTCGTCGCGATGGACGGCAACCCGACGATGACGTGGCCCACGGGGTGGACGGAGATCAAGGACGAGGCGGGCAACGGGTCAGCGGTCCGTGTCGCGTGCGCCTGGTACCGTGCGGTCGGCGGGGAGTCCGGCACGATCACGTTGACGACGAGCGCGAGCGAGGGCGGCGGCGCGCGCATCCTCTGCATCCGCAACGCGAGCGCCACGACCGCGCCGGAGGTGAGCACGGGCGTGAGCGGCGCCGCGGCGAACGCGAACCCGGACTCGCTCAACCCGACGGGGTGGGGTACCGAGCCGACGCTGTGGATCGCCGCGATGGGCCTCGACGGGAACGTTGCCGTCACGTCCGGGCCGAGCGGGTACTACGACTTCGGGAACACGCGGTGGGCGAACGCATCCGGTGCCGGGGTCGCGACCGCGAGCTTGCTCAGTGTCGCGGCATCCGCTGACCCGGGCGCGTTTACGCACGTCCTGGAGGACTCCCGAGCGTTCACCGTCGGCGTCCGCCCGCGCAACGCGAGCCTGACCGTGTACGACTACGAGGCGCCGAACGGGACCACCATGCAGTACCGCGCCCGGTCGCTGCATGACTACAACGGCGTGTGGGCCGCGAGCGCGTGGGCGACCGACACGGAGGCGTGGACGAGCACGAGTTGGTGGCTGAAGCACCCGCACCGCCCGGACCTCAACATGGCGGTGCGCGTCCGGAGTTTCGCATCGAAGCAGCGTGCGGGACGGCAGGGCGTCTTCCAGGCGCTCGGCGCTACGCATGCGATCGTCGTGAGCGACACGCGCGGCCCGGTCACGGGGACCGTCGCGTTCCGGCTGGACTCGATCGCGGAGCAGGACGACCTCGACGCGCTCCTCGACACCGTCGCGACACTCATGCTTCAGTCGCCGAGCGGGCAGGGTGGCCCGGATTACGTGCGGTTCGCGGATCAGGACAGGCAGCGCGTCGTGGACTGGGCGAGCGCCGCGCAGGTCTTCGACGCGCTCACGTTCACCGCCGTCGCCTCCCCCACGGGCGACGTCGCCGTCGCATGGCCATGAGAACCGTCACCAGCGCCTTCGAGACGGCCGTCCAGGCGTCGAACAAGCTCGCGACCAGCGCGGAGATCATCGACGGCGCCGGCGACGAGACCACCGTCGAGATCATCGATGGCACCGTCACGCTCGACCAGCAGGCCGCCGTCCGTGGCCGGTGCGACGTCACGATCGTGGATGACGGGACGCTCGGCCTCGTCCCGGACTCCGCGTCGAGCTTGCTCGCGCCGTACGGCAACGAGATCCGCTTGAGCCGGGGCGTGACCTACCCGGACGGCACGACTGAGCTCGTGAGCCTCGGCGTGTTCCGCATCCAGGACGCCGAGGTCACGGATGATCCGGGCGGCATGCAGATCCGGCTCAGCGGCCTGGACCGCGCGCAACGGTTTATCGACGCGCGGTTCGAGGAGCCCTACCAGGTCACGGCCGGCACGAACTACGCCACCGCGATCGAGGACGTCCTACAGGCCGCATGGCCCGACGTCACCACCGACTTCACGACGACGGCGCTGACGACGCCGCAGCTCATCGCGGAGGAGGGCGCCGACCGGTGGGCGTTCGCGCAGGAGATGGCGAAGGCGATCAGCATGAGTCTCTACTTCGACGGGGACGGCACGTGCGTCCTCGTCCCGGACACGGTGTCGGACCCGGTCGCGACGCTCGCGGAGGGTGAGGACGGCGTGCTGCTCACCGCCGGGCGGCGGTGGACGCGGGAGGGCACGTTCAACCGCGTGATCGCGACCGGCGAGAACACCGGGGAGACCGCGCCGGCGCGCGGCATCGCAACGGACGACAACAGCCTGAGCCCGACCTATTACTTCGGCCCGTTCGGGAAGGTGCCGCGGTTCTACGCGAGCCCGTTCCTCACGACCGACGCGCAGGCCGCCGCGGCCGCGCTGTCGATCCTGAACAAGGAACTCGGCACGACGGAGCAGGTCAACTTCGGCACGCTCGTACTCTCGTACCTGGAGCCCGGTGACGTCGTCCGGATCACGCGGGACCGGGCGGGGATCAGCGAGGAGGATCACATCGTTGATGCGCTCACGGTCCCGCTCGCCGCCACGGGCAGCATGACGGGGGCGACGCGCGCGAGGCAGGTGACGTCCTGATGAACGACCAGATGCTGAGGGACCTGCTGCGCCGGCTGAACGTCCTGGAGCGGACGAGCGCGCGTGTGCGCGTCGGGGAAGTCACCGGCACCGGCCCGACGGATGTGGCGCTCGGCGGCGCGAGCACGTCGTACGAGGATGTCGCCGCGTTGGGCGGACCGACGCTGACGACCGGCGATCAGGTCGCCGCACTGGTCTGGGGTAACGACCTTCTCGTCCTCGGTGCGATCAGCGGGCTACGTACCGTGCGAGGCACGGTCAGCAGCACGGGCGCGATCGTGGAGGGAGCAGGCTTCACGGTCACGAAGGGCGCGCCCGGGGT
>DATHJG010000609.1:0-4296 GCA_035489875.1 Solirubrobacteraceae bacterium
GGCCTCGAGATCCTGCTCCAAGGTCAGGGTGAGCGTCTCGTCGTAGTCGAGGTAGAAGTTCTCGATCGTGAACACGTCGCCCGGCACGACCGCAGGATCAGGCCGGAACTCGAACGAGCAACTCGGCCGGGGGATCGTGAACCCGTTGACCTCGGGCAGTCTCGTGACGTCGAGCGCCCGCATGGTCGAGTTCGGGCTCGCGGCCGCGTAGAAGTCGCGCGCGGCCCGTTCGAGATCGTCGCACGCTTGGGCCGGGGTCTTCGGGATGGCGACCGCCACCCCATCCATCGCGCACCCGACGAGGACGAGCATCAGCGGAATCCCGACGAGCGCATTGCGGATGCGCCGCACCATGAGACATCCTCCGTCGCGCTTAGGACACAAGAGTATCGGTGCCGTTCGGCGGTGGAAAGCCCATCCGGTACCGTAGATCGTCCGCCGCCGTTGATGTCATGGGAGTTCTGTGTACCTGAAGAGCCTGACCCTCAAGGGGTTCAAGTCCTTCGCGCAGCCCACGACGTTCGCGTTCGAACCGGGTGTGACCTGCGTCGTCGGGCCGAACGGCTCCGGCAAGTCCAACGTCGTCGACGCTCTCGCCTGGGTCATGGGCGAGCAGGGCGCCAAGACCCTCCGCGGCGGCAAGATGGAGGACGTCATCTTCGCGGGCACCGCGACCCGCGGTCCGCTCGGCCGCGCCGAGGTGCTGCTGACCATCGACAACGCCGACGGCGCGCTGCCGATCGAGTACAGCGAGGTCACCATCTCGCGCACGCTGTTCCGCAACGGCGGCAGCGAGTACGCGATCAACGGCGAGCAGTGCCGCCTGCTCGACGTGCAGGAGTTGCTGTCCGACTCGGGGCTCGGCCGCGAGATGCACGTCATCGTGGGTCAGGGTCAGCTCGATCAGGTGCTGCACGCCACGGCAGAAGAGCGACGCGGGTTCATCGAGGAGGCCGCCGGCATCCTGAAGCACCGTCGCCGCAAGGAGAAGACCCTCCGCAAGCTCGACGCGATGCAGGCGAACCTGACCCGCCTCAGCGACCTGGCGGGCGAGATCCGGCGGCAGCTGAAGCCCCTCGGCCAGCAGGCCGAGATCGCGCGCGAGGCCCAGACGATCGCCGCCATCGTGCGGGATGCCCGGGCGCGGCTGCTCGCCGACGAGGTGGTCGAGCTGCGTGCGTCCATCGACGTGGTGAGCCGCGGCGAGAGCGAGCGCAAGACCGAGCGCCTCGTGCTGCAGGAGCAGCTCGATCAGGCGAAGCTGCGGCAGGGCAGGCTGGAACAGACGATGTCGGGGGATGCCGTGGATGCCGCGCGTCGCGTGGCCTTCGGTCTGGAGCAGGTGCAGGATCACCTGCGCTCGCTGTACACCCTCGCCAACCAGCGGCTCTCGCTGCTGAGCCAGCAGGCCGAGCTGCCCGGGATGACCACCACGATCTCGCCGCGCATGATCGAGGACGCTCGCGAGGAGGCGACGCGTCTCGCCAAGGGCGTCGTCGAGGCGGAGGAGGCGCTCGGGCGCGCCAGCGCAACGACGGCCACGGCGAAGGGCAGCCTCGACTCTCTCGACGACGAGATCAGCGCGCAGAGCGCCCTCCTGTCCCGGCACGACCTCGAACAGGGCCGCCTCGACGGCCTCGTGAACGCGGCGGAGTCGCGGCGCGCGGCCACGAACGTCGAGCTCGAACGCTCCCGCACCGCGCTCGAGCAGGCGGAACAGCGGCGCGAGCAGGCGCGCACCGAGCTGCTCGCGCTCGAGGGTGAGGACGGCGGGGCCTCGGAGGATGGCGGGCTCGCCGGCGCCGTCGATGCGGCTGAGGCCGCCGTGCGCACCCTGCAGGCCGATGTCGAGGTGCTGCGCGACGAGCTGCACACCTCGGAACGCGAACGCGACGCGCTCGCCGCCCGTACAGGGGCGCTCTCACTCGCCGTGGATCAGAAAGACGGCTCAGGCACGATCGTCGGCGCTCGCGGCATCCGCGGACTCGTCGCCGAGCACATGCAGGTCCGCGCCGGCTACGAGGCCGCGATCGCGGCGGCCCTCGGTTCGCTCGCCGACGCCGTGCTCGCCGAGGACCGCGATTCCGCGATCTCCGCACTCGCGGCGGCGCGCACCGACGATGCCGGGCGCGTCGAGATCGTGGTGGCGGATGCCGCGGCGGCCAAGGCGCTCGGCGGGCTTCCGGCGGGGGCAGAGGCGGCCGCGACCCTCGTCACCGCACCGGACGGGATCCTCGGGCTGCTCGCGCGGGTCGTCGTCGTCGACGACCTCGACGCCGCCCGCGCCGCGTGGCCGGCGCTGCACGCACTGTCGGAGAAGTCCGGCGGCGACCTGACCGTCATCACCCGCGAGGGGGACGTGCTCACCGAGCACGTGCTGCGCGGCGGGTCCGGTGCCGGACGCAGCAAGCTCGAACTCGTCGCCGAACGCGACACCGCACAGGAGCGCCTGGTCGAGGTGACGACCGCGATCGAGCGGCGCAAGTTCGCGCTCGCCGGGAAGCGCGAAGCCCTCGACCTCGCCCAGATCGACGCCGCCACGGCGGTCGCGGCGCTCAAGGAGTTCGACGCCCGGCTGGCCGAGCGCAGCGAGGCCCTCGGCAGGTCGCGCGTGGCTCTCGAAGCGGCATCCGCCGAGGGGGAGCGTCTCGCCGACGCGGTCCGCGCGCTGACCGAGGCCGTCGAGGAGGCCGGTGCCGCGGTCGAACGTGCCATCTCGGAACGCGACGCGCACACCGCGACGCCCCGCCCCATCCTGGATGTCTCGGCTCGCGACGAGTTGCTCACCGAACTCGAGTCGGCCCGCGCGGCCGAGGTCCAGACCCGCATCGACCTCGAGACCGCTCGCGAGCGGGTACGCGCCCAGCACGCGCAGGCCGACGCGTTGCAGCGTCAGCTCGAGGCGGAGCGCACCGCCGCCGAGGAGGCCGCGCGCATGGCGGTGTTGCGTCAGCACCAGGTCGAGGCCGCGACGAACGTGCTCGAGGCGCTGCCCGCGGTGCTGGATGCGGCGGATCGCTCAGTATCGGAGGCGCGCGTCGCGCTCGGGGCCGCCGAAGCCGACCGGTCGAAGCAGAACGAGGAGCTCGGCGAGCTGCGCCGCAACGAGAGCACCCTGCGCGAACGGCTCGCGGCGCTCAACGAGAACGTTCACGGGCTCGAGATGCAGGCCTACGAGAAGAAGCTGCACCTGTCGACGCTGTTGGAGCGTTCGGCAGAGGAGCTCGGCTTCGACGAGGACGTGCTCGTCGCCGAGTACGGGCCGGAGGTGCCGGTGCCGCTCGACGTCGCGGTCGAGGACCTCAGCCGGTCGAGTAGCGACTCGGAAGAGTCGCGTGTCGAGACCAGCGCCGACGAGGGCGCAGATTTCGACACACTTCCTGCGGAAGCTACTCAATCAGCGGTCCAGACCAAGCCCTACGTGCGCAAGGAGCAGCAGGCCCGCCTCGCCACCGCCGAGCGCAAGTACGCCCAGCTCGGGCGGGTGAACCCGCTCGCGCTCGAGGAGTTCGCCGCGCTCGAGCAGCGGCACAAGTTCCTCACCGAGCAGCTCGCCGACCTGAGCGCGACCCGCAAGGACCTGCTGACGATCATCGACGAGATCGACGAGAAGATGCAAGACATCTTCGCGTCCGCGTTCGAAGACACCAAGGCCGCGTTCAACCAGGTCTTCCCCGTGCTGTTCCCCGGCGGCACCGGCAGCCTCCACCTGACGAACCCCGACGAGCTGCTGACGACCGGCATCGAGGTCACGGTGAGGCCCGCGGGCAAGAAGATCGAGCGGCTGTCGCTGCTGTCCGGCGGCGAGCGCTCGCTCGCGGCCGTCGCACTGCTCATCGCGATCTTCAAGGCCAGGCCGAGCCCGTTCTACATCATGGATGAGGTGGAGGCGGCGCTGGACGACGCGAACCTGGGGCGGCTGCTGTCGATCCTGCAGGACCTGCGTCAGAACTCGCAGCTGATCGTCATCACCCACCAGAAGCGCACCATGGAGATCGCCGACGCCCTGTACGGCGTCTCGATGCGCCAGGACGGCGTGAGCGCCGTGGTCGGCCAGCGCGTGGCCACCCCCGCGGGTTGAGGAGCGCCCGCGAAGAGGACGCGTCTCGAAACCCCGCTGGTTGAGTAGCCGCGCAGCGGCGTGTCGAAACCAGCTACCGCGTAACCGTATCCCCGTCAGCCGGACGCTCATCGGCCGGGATCGGCAGCATCGCGAGCGGAAGCCCGTTGACCGTGAGCACGTCCCACATGTCCGCCGAGCGCTCGAAAGTCGAGATCGATCCGTTCAGGATGCCG
>DATHJG010000610.1:0-5653 GCA_035489875.1 Solirubrobacteraceae bacterium
ATCCGAGATCGTTTCTGCGCAACTCGTCACGGCGCTGCACGAGCAGAGCGACGGCAATCCGCTCTTCGTCGGTGAGATCGTTCGGCTGCTCTCGGTCGAAGGCGTCCACGCCGAGCACGGCGCAGACGTTGGGCTCGCGATCCCCCAGAGCGTCCACGACGTCATTGCCCGCCGGCTCACCTACCTCCCGGAGGAGTGCAAGCGGGTGCTGCTACTCGCGTCGGTGCTCGGACGTGAGTTCGCGCTGGCCCCGCTTGCTCGCATGAGTGGCGTGCCGGAAGATGAGCTGCTCGACGTGCTCGACGAGGCGATGGCCGCCCGGGTTGTCTCTGATCTTCCCGGTGGCCCGGGTCATGTGCGCTTCGCGCACGTCCTCATACGCGACACGCTCTACGAGGCGCTCACGACTGCCCGCCGCGTGCGGCTGCACAGGCTGGCGGTCGAGGCGTTCGAGAGGCTCTACGGCGATGAGCCGGGCCCTTACTTGGCCGAGCTCGCGCACCACTCCATCGCCGGACGAGACTTTGACAAGGGGCTTTCATATGCCCGGCGGGCTGGGGATCGTGCCCTCGCGCTCGTCGCCTACGAGGAGGCTGCGCGCCTGTACGAGACGGCGCTCGAGGCGCTCGAGCTGAAGGCGGCGGATGAGGCGACCCGCTGCGAGCTACTCCTCTCCTTGGGAGATGCTCAGGCGCGGGGAGGCGACCTGGCCTCGGCGAAGGAGACCTTCGCCCAAGCGGCCGACCTCGCGCGGACACTGAACGCGCCCGAGCAGCTAGCGCGTGCCGCGCTCGGGTACGGAGGACGGTTTGTCTGGTTTCGCGCCGGGAACGATCGGCGGCTCGTTCCGTTGCTCGAGGACGCGCTGGAGAGGCTGCCCGGCGACAACCCCTTGCGAGTTCGGCTTCTCGCTCGCCTGGCGGGAGCGCTGCGCGATCGCCCGGTACCGCAGCGGCGCGCGTCGCTGAGCCGCGAGGCGGTCGAGATCGCCCGCAGACTCAGCGACCGCGCGACGCTGGCGCATGCGCTCGAGGGCACCTATGCGGCCCTCTCGTGGCCCAGGGACACGGAGACCTGGCTCGCCATGGCAAGAGAGCTGACTGAGCTCGCCGACGAGGCCGGTGACAAGGAGGAGGCCTGCTCCCAGAGGTCCGCGAGCCAATCGAACGCTTCGTCGCCGAGTACCCAACCTTCTTCATCTTTCGCTGCCTGCTGGCAAACCTGCACAGCCAGCTCGGACACGACGCCGAGGCGCGAGTAGACCTGGATCGGCTGTCTGCGGAGCACTTTGGTGCTCTGGAGGTGGGCACCGAGTGGTTCTTCGCGTCGTGCCTCTTGGCGGAGGTCTGTGCCTCCCTCGACGCTGCTCAGACGGCGGCAGATCTGTACACAGCGCTGCTGCCCTACGCCGAATGCAACGTGACCGCCCACCCCGAGTTCTGTCTCGGCTCGGCGTCGCGGTACCTCGGACTCCTCGCCTCGACGACGTCTCGCTGGGACGACGCTGCCGGCCACTTCGAGCTGGCGCTCCACATGAACGCGAGGATGGGCGCCCGACCCTGGGTCGCGCACACCCAGCACGACTATGCCCGCATGCTGCTGGATCGCGACGAGCCCGGCGACAGTGCGCGGGGAACTGAGTTGATCGGCGAGGCCCTCGCGACGTATCGCGAGCTGGGCATGCAGAGCTGGGCGGAGAAGGCTTGCGAGTTAGAGCAGACGCTCCGGGGAGCTCCGGCCCCTTAGAGATTGAGCTCTTGGCTCCCCCAGTCGCTTCCGCGGCTAGCAAAAGCCGGAGCGATCACCTCCCCTGGAACCGCACAACCTCGACGGCTTCCCGGTCCAGCGAGTGCCGTTGCTGTTCTCGATGCACAGGATGAAGCGCCCCTCGCACGCCGCGCGGCGCGCCAAGGTCCGCTCCCTCTTGTGAGAGGAAGCGTTTCTGTGCTCACGCCGCACACGCTCGCTTGGGACGACGAGCAGGCGTCTCTGACGACCCTCGGCAGACGCCCGCTTGGGACGACGAGCAAGCGCGGGCGCCGCCCGGCGAGCGACTTCCGCATTTGCCTCGATGCGACAGCCGGCCCGTCCGCCACTTGTGCCGGACGCCGCTGTCGACAACTCGTCCTACGCGAGAGTGTCGCGGCGACCCGTCGCGCACTCCGGATCCCGCCACAGGCGGTTCGAGTGCGACGTGCGTCAAGATCGCGCTGTGACGACAGAGTCCCGACGGGCAGCCTCCGCAGAATCTCGCCGACTGCGAGGTCCAGTCCGAGGGTGGATCCGCGCCTGCCCGGCCGACGTCATCGACCTCTTCGTCTACGTGGTCGTCCTCAACCTCGCCATCGAGTACACCCCATCGGTCATCAGCGAAAGCTTCACCCTCTCGCTGCTGACTGCGGCGCTCCTCAAGATTGCCCTGGAGGTGGTGATCGTGCTTAAGAGCGAGATCCTCACCAGGCTCCGCGCCGCCGACACGCGGCGTGCCAAGCTCGCAGCCGCGGTGTCGCTGTGGGTGGTCGCGGCCGGCAGCAAGCTCGTCGTGCTCGAACTAGTCGACCTCGTCTTCGGCGATGCTGTGAGCCTCGGCGGTTTCATATCGGTGACGTTGCTCGTCATCGCCCTCCTCGGGTCACGGGCCGCAGTACGGCGCCTCCTCTATGACACCGCGACTACGACCTGACAACAACGAGATCGGGGATGCCCAACGGCCGATCGCCAATGCGCGCCACGAGCACCCGCCGCGCAGATCGACATCGCCGACGTCCGACTGCACAACTACGTGCTCGGCGGATCCTGCAAGCGGCGTCGCGAGGCCGACGCGAAAGCGATAGCGGCGACAGTAGGTTCCGCGACGCATGTCTACGGATCGTGTGGGTGGCCGCTCCCCGAGCGCGCGCCACGCAAGTGTCTGCGCGTCGAGCTCAGCGGTGCGCGGCGATCAGCCAGGCGCGCGAGTCGAAGGCGACGCCGTCGTGCGGGGTCCGGTGATCGTCGAGCGTGTCGCGCAGGCGCTCCAGTGCGCGCTCGGCTTCGGTCGGAGCGAGGCCGGCGAGCGCCTCGCGCGTGTCCAGGAAGCCGCGGACGAACGCCAGCGCGGCGGCGGTGTCGTGCCCGTAGAAGACGGGCTCGCGGACGTCGGTGAAGTCGATGCCGTCGAACCCGGCCTGCTCGAGGGTCCGTGTGGTGGCTGCGCGGTCGCCCAGGGAGAAGGCGTCGGCGCTCGGCCCGGACACCGGCGGCCGGGCCGTGCGCCCGATGGCGGCGTCGATCGCCGTGACCCACTCGTTGCGCCGGCGATCCTGCCACACGAGCAGCACCAGCAGCCCGCCCGGGTGTAGGGCGCGCGCGATGTTGCCGAACGCGGCCACCGGGTCGGAGAAGAACATCGCGCCGAACCGGCTGATGGCAACGTCGTAGCGGCCGGCAGCGAACGGGTGTCGCTGCGCGTCACCGCGCTCGTACGTCACGTTGTCGAGCTGCTCGGCGAGCGTGACCTGGCGGGCGCGTTCCAGCATCGGCTCGGAGACGTCGACGCCCACGACGCGCCCCGGCGCGGCCGCACGGGCGGCGTCGCGGGTCGATTGCCCTGCGCCGCAGCCGATGTCGAGGACATGGTCCCCGGGGGCGATGCCCGTCGCGGCGCGCAGGCGCTCGTTGTACGCGCGCAGCTCGCTGTCGTAATCGATCACGTCATAGCCCCTTTCCGCGCGTGCCCGGCCGCGAACGGGCACCATACGCGCTTGGCCAACGAGTCCGGTCCCGCGTCCGGCGCGTCCGCGCGGCCGCCTGGTTCAGTTCCTGAGTTCGTGTCGCGCCTGAGCGAGGAGCGCCACGCCCCGCTCCAGCGTGCTCTCGTCCAGGGTGGCGTATCCGAAGATCAGGCCGGGGCGGCCGTCGTTCGATAGGCGGTACGGCGCCAGCCCGTAGATCGCGACGCCGCGGCGAGCGGCAGCCTCGATGAGTGGTGCTTCCTCCAGACCGGGTGGCAGGTAGGTCACGAGGTGCAGGCCGGCGGCGACGCCCGTCGCTTCGAAGTCGGGCAGGTCGCGCTGCAGTGCGCGCAGCAGCGCGTCCCGCCGGCGCCGGTAGATCGGGCGCATCTTGCGAAGGTGGCGCTCGAACTCGCCGCGGGCGAGGAAGTCGGCGAACGCCAGCTGGTCGAGCACCGGTGAGCCTCGGTCGGCGAGCGTCTTGGCTTCGGTGATGTGGTCGACGAGATGTGACGGGGGGACGAGCCAGCCGAGGCGCAGGCCGGGCGCGAGGGTCTTGCTCGTGGTGCCTGCGTAGATCACGTGGTCGGGCGCGAGACCGTGAAGGGCGCCGATCGGAGCGCGGTCGTAGCGGTGTTCGGCGTCGTAGTCGTCCTCGACGAGGAGCGCGTCGCGTGCCTGCGCCCAGCGGATGACGCCCGCGCGGGCCGCTGCCGAGAGCACCCCGCCCGTCGGCCACTGATGCGACGGCGTGAGGACGAGGGCGTCGGCCTCGAGCCGATCGAGGGCGTCGACGCGCACGCCGTCCTCGTCGACGGGCACCCCGATGACGTCCAGGCCGGCGGCGCGGGCGACCGGGACGGCGTCGTCATCCGCCGACGGATCTTCCACCGCGAGGCGCTTGGCGCCGAGCTTGGCCAGCACCGCCACGACGAGCGCGATGCCCTGCGCGTAGCCGTTGCAGATCACGATGTCGCCCGGCTTCGCCGACGTTCCCCGGGCGCGATTGAGGTACGCCGCGAGCGCGTCGTGAAGCGGCGGAGCGCCGCGGCCGCTGACGTAGCCGAAATCGGCCTGCATCACCACCCGCCGCATCGAGCGCAACCACTGGGTGCGGGGAAATCTCGATCCGTCCCCTCGGCAGGGACAGAAGTCGATCGTTGCCGCCGGGGGCGCCGGGGTGAGGCCTGTCGGATGGTGCAGCGGCTGCGGACTCATGGCGACGCGCGTATAGCCCCCGGCGCGGCTGGTCAGGTACCCCTCCGCGACGAGCTGCTGGTAGGCCTCGATCACGACGCCGCGGGAGACGTCGAGATCCGCGGCGAGGCGGCGAGTGGCCGGCAGGGGCGTGCCGCGCGGCAAGCGCCCACTGCGGATGCCGGCGCGGATGGAGGCCTCGATCTGCCGGTGCAGCGCCACCCCTGAATCGCGCTCCAGCTCCACGAGTACATCGCCGAACGGCGCCGGATTGGTTCGGTCGACGAGAATGGAATCGGACCTTATCGAGAGGGCCAATATCTGGCACGCTCGCCCGATGGCGAAGATCATCAACTCCACCTACGTCACGCTCGACGGGGTCGTCGAGGGCCCCCATCTCTGGCCGTCGCTCGGCCGGCCCCGCGACGAGCGCTGGGGGCAGATCGCGACGGAGCTGCTGCTCTCCTGCGACGCGATGCTGATGGGCCGGCGGACCTACGAGGGGTTCGCGCCCGTGTGGCCGACGCGCTCCGGCGACCCCTACTCCGACCGCATCAACACGATGTCGAAGTACGTCGTCTCCACGACACTCAAGGACCCGGAGTGGGCGAATACCCAGGTCATCGACGGCGACGTCGCCGGGTCGATCAGGCGCCTGAAGGAGTCGTCTGCCAATGACATCGTCCAGTACGGGTTCGGTCCGGTCGCGCGGCTGATGCTCGACCATGACCTGCTCGACGAAT
>DATHJG010000611.1:0-4750 GCA_035489875.1 Solirubrobacteraceae bacterium
GTCCACGCGTTCCCCCGCAGGGCGTCGACCACGGCGGCGCCACCGGGATCGGACAGTCGCACGGACGCGAAGTCGAGCTGCAGCAGCTCGATCAGCGCGTCGGCGAGCCCGGCCGCCACGGCAGGCGGTTCTCTACCGATCCACGTCGCGGGGATCGTGGAAAGCGCCACGAGATCCCTGAGCACGGCTCGCAGCCGGAGGATCTCATGGTCGGTGTTGGTGAACATCTAGTGCAGCTTGCGCCCCGCCCGTCGCTCCCGGATCTCGAGGAGGAGCTGTTCGGGGGGCACGAAGAACGGGTTCTCCTGCAGCAGCCCACCGACGATCACGACCGGATGCGTCCGCAGCGCGTAGATCACCACGCTCGCTCCGAACTTCGCCAGATCGTATGCGCAGATCACGGTGTCGTCGTACTTGGGAACGACGTGGTTGACGCGCGTCTCGAACTCGATCAGGTCCTCGACGCCCGGCAAGTCGACGAGCGCCCATTCCATCTGCGCCAGGAACCTCGTCTGCGCGTAGCCGGCCGCCGGCCCGGACTGGAGCACCTGCTCGAACGACACCAGCCAGGCGTCCTGGTCGAACCGGCCCCCGCGGAGCGGACCGTCCTCCCACGGCCGCACCTCCAGTTGGCCGATATCCATCGCCGCCGGCACGTCGATACCGGCGTCGCCGAGGCGGCGCAGATGATCTTCCCGACGCGCTGGGTCAACGAGGTGGAACGCCTTGTCCCCTCGCTCGAAGCCGTCCTTGATGAACGAGCCGAGCACGCGGTGCTGCTCGTCGGTGCTGTTGAAGAACGCGCACACGTGACGGTGCCGGCCGAGGGTGCTCCCGGCAAGCTGCAGAGAGCGATCGTCGGCTTCCATTTCCCTCACCTCCATGTAGAGAGAGTCGGGTCCTGCGCCCTACCGCCCGGGGGAAACCGCCTGGAGTGCCCTCGACGCTCAGCTTCCCGGTGATGCGACGCTGCATGCGGCTCGATCCCGACGGACGAAGCGACCAGTGTACTCCTGGTTTCGCCCCACCACCGTCCTCTTCACCGGCCCTGATCGGCGATTATCGACACAGCGAAAGAAGGTCAGACTGGGCGGCGGCCGACGGTCTGAAATAGCGTGAACCTGACGCCGGCGGGCAGGTCGCCGAGCGTGCCGGCCGCTTCCCCGACGTGCTCGGCCACCAACCTCGGCCCATGGCGCGGCAATCCTCCGACCGGACGGCGGTTCGAGCGCGTCGACGAGGACCCGCGCTCGTCGAGCAGGATCACACGCTGGAGATCGTCGCTGAGGGGGTGCGCGCGGCGGCGCCGATGTTGGCGAGCACGAGCGTCCTGATCGTCTCGGCCTCTCCTCGAAGCCGCCGCGTGCGCGGCCCGTACCGGACTTCTTGTTCTGAGCGAGCCGCCCTGGAAGTCGATCACCCGGCGCGCGTTGGTCTGCGCCCGGTCCACATCGCCGTTGGTCGCCCAGCGGCCGGCGTTATAGACCAGGTAGGCACCCGCGAACAGCGCGAGCTCGGCGCGGCCCCGCATCGCGCCGCTCAGACGGTCAGCGCTTCGACAGGACGTTCCTCGTCCGGACGCTTCGCGAGCTCCTCCGCCTCGGGTGAGCCGGCGAGCGGTGTGCCCTTGGGATCGGAGTTTGCGACGAGGTGCCCTTCGAGCGAGATGTTCGGCAGGAGGCGATCGAGCCAGCGGGGAAGCCCCCAGGCGCGGTCACCGAGCAGCTGGACGACGGCAGGGGCGATCACGAGCCGGACGACCAGCACGTCGACGAGGACGCCGAGTCCGAGGCCGAGCCCGAACATCTTCGCGGTCACGTCGGGCTGGGTGACGAAGGCCAGGAAGACAGCGGCCATGATCAGACCGGCGAACAGGATCACCTTGCCGATCCTCGACATGCCGTGGATGACGCTCGCGCGCGGCCTGTCGCCCTCCTTGTACGCCTCGTGGATCCGCGAGAGGAGGAAGACGTTGTAGTCCATGCTCAGCCCGAAGAGGATCGCGAACATCATCACCGGGATGTAGGAGATGATCGGGACGTCGCTGCCGACGCCGAGCAGGTCCGCGCCGACGCCCATCTGGAAGACCGCGGTGATGATGCCGTAGGCGGCGCCGATCGACAGCAGGTTGAAGATCGCCGAGACGAGCGGGATCCAGAGCGAGCGGAACGCGGCCATCAGCAGCAGCACGGAGAGGCCGATGACGACGGCGATGAAGATCGGCAGCCCGGCGGCGGTCTTGTCGGAGAAGTCCTGGAACCCGGCGGTGGCGCCGCCGACGTAGACCCTCAGCGGCGTGCCTTCGACGGCGCGCGGGATGACGTCGTCGCGCAGCGTGTTGACCAGCTCGCTGGTCTTCTCGTCCTGCGGCGCGGTCGCGGGGATCGCGACGAGCGTGGCGATCTCCCCGTCCTGGCTGGGCGTGGCCTCACCGGCGGTGACGATCCCCGGCGTGTCGGCGATGTCCTTGCGCAGCGTCTCGAGCTGCGCCGCGGTCGACGCGTCGCCCTTCGGCGTGTCGACGGTGATCAGCAGCGGGCCGGTGGTGCCGGCGCCGAAGCCCTGGGCGATCTGGTCGTAGGCGACCCGCTGGGTCGTGTCGGCCGGCTTGTTGCCGTCGTCGGGCTGACCGAGGCGCAGCTGGGTGACCGGGGCGGCCAGGACAAGCAGCACGAGCACGCCGGCGGCGACCGAGACCCACGGACGGCGGGTCACGATCTCGCCCCAGCGGCTGAACGGCTTCGAAGGCGCGACGTGCGCGTACTTCTTCGGCTTCAGGCGCTTGGAGAACGCGCCGATCATGATCGGCAGGAAGATCAGTGCCGACAGCACGACCGCGCCGACGCCGATCGCGGCGCCGATGCCCATCTTGCCGATCAGCGGGATCCCGATCACCAGCAGGCCCGCGATCGCGACCATGACGATCAGGCCGGCGGTGACCACGGCCGAGCCGGACGTGGCGATCGCCTTCGCCGACGCGTCGCGGACGCTGTCGCCGGCGGCCATCTGCTCGCGGAAGCGCCCGATGATCAGCAGCGCGTAGTCGATCCCGGCGCCAAGGCCGAGCATGACCGCGATCGTCCCCGCGAAGGCCGGCAGCCCGAGCGGCTCGGAGACCGCCGCCAGCACGAGCTGGCCGAGGGCGACGCCGAGCAGCGCGCCGATCAGGGTCGCGGCCATCGCGGCGAGCGAGCGGAACAGCAGCGCCAGCAGGATGATCGCGATGCCGATGCCGACGAGCTCGCCGATCGGCGCCTCCTGCTCGGAAGCGGCGTCGACGACCATGCCGCGGGCCGCAACGTCGAGGTTCGCGCTCTTCGCCGACTCGACGGCCGTGAGCAGGTGCTCGCCGTCCGCCTTCTCGACGTCCATGACCGGGATGTCGTACTGGACGGTGCTCTGCGCGATCGTCCCGTCGCGCGAGACCAGCCCCGGGCCGTCGAACGGGCTCGCGACGGAATCGACGCCGTCGAGCCGCGAGACCTTCGCGATCGCCTGCTCGACCGCGGCCTTGTTGGCTGGATCCGTGACCTTGCCCTGCTTGGCGGCGAACACGACCTGCGAGTCGGCGCCCGCGAGCGCCGGCGTGTGCGCCTTGAGCAGGTCGACGGCCGCCTGAGACTCGCTGCCGGGGACGGCGAAGTCGTCGGTCGCGGGGTTGCCGCTGGCCGCGAGCACGCCGAGCACGGCGACCGCGGCCAGCGAGACTACAAGGCTTCGTCGCCAGCGGTGCGTGAGGGTGCGCGCCATGCGCGCGAGGACGTCCGACATCTCGGGGAGCTCCTAAAGAGGCGAGGTTTGGGCGATCAGGACGGGGAGGAAAGGCGCAAGCCTTGCGCAACTATACTCAGTGCGAGTTTTCTGTCAACGCAAAGTTGCAAGTCTTGCTAATTTATTCCCTTGTCGACCGCCCGGCCTCTAGTCTTTACGCATGGAGAGGGGCGCGATGACACCGACCGAGGGCCTGCGCGAGCGCAAGAAGCGCCAGACGCGCGAGACGATCATCAAGGCCGCGCTCGACCTCTTCGCCAGCAAGGGGTTCGCCGCGACGACGCTGCCGGAGATCGCCGAGGCGGCCGACGTCTCACCGCGCACGATCTCGACGTACTTCCAGGCCAAGGAAGACCTCGTCTTCCCCGATACCGCGGAGATGTTCGACCGCCTCGAGGCGAGGCTGAATTCGCGCAGCGAGAGCGAAACGACCGCCGAGGCGCTGCGGGCGTGGTTCGCGGACGAGTCGCCGCGCCTGCTCGCGGAGCGATCGGCACTCGCGCGCAGCGTCGTGCGCTCGAGCGAGCACCTGCAGAGCCATGCGCAGCGCTACATGATCCGCGGCGAGAACATGCTGGCCGCGTCGATCGCCCGCGACCTCTCCGCGGACCCCGACGGGCTCGAGGCCCGCATCGCCTCCGCCGCGACCCTGGCGATCTTCAGCGTCCTCAGGATGAACAAAGACGACGCGACCTCGCAGGACGACGCCCTCGAGCTGCTGGACGGCGCGTTGACCTTCGTCGACGGCGGCATTCGCGCGCTCCAGAACACGTCGCCGGCCGAGGCGGACGACTACGGGCGGAAGCCGGCGGCGACCAGCTCCGCGTGACGGCGCCAGACGGCCGGGTCGGACTCCCCGCGGCCGGCCAGCACCCGGCAGACGCCGCCGAACAGCGTCGTCACTTCCTCCGCCGTCGCGTCCGCGCGCACCGAGCCGTCCGCGCGGGCGAGGATCGCCTCCAGCGCCGCGACCCAGCGC
>DATHJG010000612.1:0-3180 GCA_035489875.1 Solirubrobacteraceae bacterium
TCCAGCTCGAGGCGCTCTGCCTCCGGCAGGCCGAGCAGCTCCTCGAACACGTAGCGGTTGTGCTCACCCAGCAGCGGCGCGCGGTCGGGATTGCCGGTCGGCTGCGCGCCGCGGATAACCGGCGCGTAGCTGCGAAAACGCCTGGCCCGCGGATGGTTGGCGTCGATGAACGCGCCGCGCGCCTCGAGGTGGGGATCGCTCAGCAGGTCGCGCGCCGAGAGGACCGGGACGGCGCTGACGCCGCGCGCCTGCAGGGCCTCGCACAGAAGGTCGCGCGGGCGCGTGCGCGTAACGACGGCGAGCGCGGCCGTCGCGTCGTCCGGGGCCGACAAGCCGGCGATGAGGTGCGGCGGGAGCTCCGCGCCGGTGAGCTCGGCGAGGGCGCGCCACTGCTCGTCGGTCGCAACATGCAAAGCAACCCACTCGTCCTCGCCCTCGGCGGGCACGACGCATACGAACTCGCCGGACGGCACGGCGTTGCTGTGGACGCGCTCGAGACCAGCGCCGTCCCGGTTCGCCGCGGCGAGGGCGATGAGCTCCGGCACCAGTGCGATGGTCGTCTCCATTTCGGAGATATCGAAGTGAGAGGGGCTCCCGGTGGCCTCGGCCTTGCGCAGGCCGAGCAGCGCGGCGAGCGCGCCGAAGAGCGCGGCGCTCGTGTCCGGAAACCATCCGTTGACGGACTGCGGCTCGAGCTCGGGCGTGCGGGCAGCGAATGAGAGCCCGCCGACCGCGTCCATCATTGGCCCGTACGCGGGATAGAGGTGCCAGGGTCCGTCCTGCCCGTAGCCCGACAGCGAGACGAGCACGACGCGAGGGTTCGCCTCGCGCAGCTGGTCGTAGCCGAGGCCGAGGCGGTCGAGCGTGCCGGGCCGGAAGTTCTCGATCACGACATCCGCCTGGCCAGCGAGCTGCAGCGCGAGCTCCACTCCGCGGGGCTCCTTCAGGTTGATGGCACAGCTGAGCTTGCCGCGGTTCTGCGCGATCCAGACGGCGCTGGCGTCGATGTCGCGCCCGCTCTCGGGATAGGGTCCGGCGCGGCGGTGGACGTCGAGATGGCCGTGGCTCTCCACGCGGATCACCTCCGCGCCGAGGTCGGCGAGGATCTGCCCGCAGAACGGGCCCGCCCAGACATGGCCGAAGTCGACGACCCGGCGACCCGCGAGTGCTTGCACTTAGAACACTTTCCCCTCGTCGCGGGCCGCGCGGATCCGGTCCTCAGTCCAGCCGACCTCAGCCAGGACCGCGTTGGTGTCGCGCCCCGGGGCGGGCTCGTCCCACTTCGGCCAGGGCGTGGGCGGCTCGCCGGCTTGCCGCATCGGGAGGCCGGGCCAAGCGTCGCCGCCGGCGCCGTGCTCGAGCGCGCCGCGGGCGGCGAGCTGCTCTGACGCCAGGAGCTGGTGCGGTCCCAGCGCCGGTCCGACGGGGATGCCGGCCTCGCCGCACAGCTGGAACACCTTGGTCGAGGAGCGCTCGGCGAACCATCCGCCGATCGCTTCGTTGACCTCGTCGAGGTGGACGAAGCGCGACTCGGCCGTGACGAAGCGCTCGTCCTCGGCGAGGTCCTGGCGTTCCATGATCCCGCAGAGCGCCTGCCACTGGCGGTTCTCGATCACGCTCGCGTAGACGTGGCCGTCCGCGGTTGGGTAGAAGCCGGAGGGGGCCACCCGCCACAGTCGCTCGGCGCGGGATGCGAGATAGCCCTGGAACTGCCACGCGCCGGTCTCGCGCCGCATCAGCGGCAGCAGGCACTCCTGCAGCGAGAGGTCGACGCGTTCCGGCGTATCGGAACGGGCGCAGCCGAGGACCGCGATCGCGGCGAACACCGCGCCGAAGTGCTCTGCGACGTGCCCCCACGGGGCTTGGGGAGGCACCAGTTCGGTGAGCCCTTCGGCCGGGGCGCGCGGGGTCACGAACCCCGGCCCGGCGGCGTGGAAGAGTCCGAACCCGGACGCCCGCCAGTCCGATCGCGGCCCCGTGACCCCGAACGGCGTCACGCACACCGTGCCTGAGCGGCCCGCGAGCCGCTCCCAGCCGTCGCGTTCGGAGACGAGCACCACGTCACTGGCCGAGGCGAGCTCGTCGAGGACGTCCCAGCCGGCCGCGGCCGCCGTCACGCCGATCCATCGCTTGCCACGGCCGGTCCAGGCATGCGGGCGGCCGGCGAGCGGCCCGCCGTGCGCGCCGGCGACGGCGCGCAGCGGATCGCCGTCGCGGCCGCGCTCGACCTTCCAGACCGTGACGCCGCACGCGGCCAGCAGCCCGCTCGCCGCGGAGGCGGCGAGCGAGCCGGACGAGGCGTCGAGCACTCGCAGCGGCGGTGACATCGCTCAGGCCGTCAGCGCGCTGGCGGTTCCGATCAGGACCGGCGTGCCGTCACGGCGCTCGACCCGCACGTCGCAATGCGCGCGCTTGCGATCCTCGCCGGCCACGGACTCCAGCGTCAGGCCGGTGATCCGCCCCTTCGCCGTGGTGAAGTCTTCGACGAAGACCGGCTTGATCATCTTCACGCTGATACGTCCGCCGGCGATCCAGCCCTCGCCGAAGGCGCTGAGCATGATCTGGTGGACCATGGAGATGAGCTGCGGCGCCGAGGCGACGGCGCCGGGGAGCCCCTCCCGCTTCGCGGCCTCGTGGTCGCTGTGGATGTTGCGCTCCGGCCAGGCCTCCTCGACGACGAGGCCGGGGCCGTAGACGACCTCGTGCCGGTCCGTGAAGAGTCTCAGTGACCACTGCCGCGACGTCCGCGGCAGCTCCCGGCCAAGCAGGTCGCCGTGCTGCATCGTTCCTCCCTCCCGGCTCATACCGCGAGCCCGCTGTCGACGCCCTCGCCGCTGCGCGGCGCTTCGCGCGTGATGTAGTCGAGCGCGTGTGCCCGGCGGGTCACGAACAGCAGCTCGCCGTTCTCGTCGCGGCCCTCGGCCTCGTACTTGACGTATTCGCGGTCGCGCTTGATCCACTTTTCGGCGATGCGCCCGGTGATCGTCACGACCTGGCCGAAGTGGATCGGGCGGTGCCACTCGGATTCGAAGAGGTAGAAGACGCCGCGCACGTTGAACTTCTTCGTGAACAGGATGCGGACCGGCGGGTAGGTCGCCATCGGGCTGACGATCGGCTCGCCCCACGGCGAGGAATCGACGTACCACTCGTGGTAGTCCTGGTCGTTCTCGAGCAGTCCGG
>DATHJG010000613.1:0-9039 GCA_035489875.1 Solirubrobacteraceae bacterium
ACGATCGTGCTGGCCGGGGTCGACGGGCTGGTCGGCGGCCGGCGGCGGCGCGCGCGTCTGTTCGCGACCAACGGCGCGCCGGTCGCGATCGTCTCAGTAGGCCCGGCCGAGCTGCTCGCACGGTCCCTGCCCGAGCTCGCCGAGCTGCTGCCGGCCCCGTTCGTCACGCTCGAGGGGATCGCGCAGGTCAAGCACGACGGCGAGCTGCTCGAGCCGCCGCCGACCGCCGCGGACGCCGGCGCGGACGTCTGGCAGGCCGTCCGGCTCTACACGCGCCGGACGGCCGAGGTCCACGGGCACCCGCTCTACGGCGAGCTGACCCGGCGCCTGCGGGAAGCCGGCGCCGCGGGCGCGACGACGGTGCTCGGCGAGTGGGGCTTCTCGAGCGACGAGCCGCCGCACGGCGACAAGCTCGGCCGCATCGCCAGCCACCGCCCGACGTACACGGTCTGCATCGACCGGCCGGCGAAGATGGCCGAGCTGTGGCCGATCGTGGACGAGCTGACGGTCGAGCACGGCATCGTGACCTCCTGGTTCGTGCCCGGGTACCGCGAGCGGGCGCAGGACACGGTGCACGGCAGCCTGCGGCTGGCGTAGCCACAGCCGGCCGGCGTCAGGCGGCGGCGTCCCCGTGCTGGCCGCACACCCGGTCGCAGTTGCAGTCGTCCTCGAGCGTCCCGCGACCGATGTCGTGATAGAGGCACCGGTCGTCGCAGGTGCACCTGGGGATGAAGCCCTCCTCCAGCTCGTCCGGCCAGGGCAGCTCGCCGTCGACGTAGCGCTTGAAGTCGGGGTCGCGCTGGTGCAGCTTCAGCCGCAGACCCGCGGCGGTGCGCGCCACGCCGATCTGGCGTACCAGCGGGCGCAGCTCCTCCAGCAGCCCTTCGATCTCCGGGTCGCCGGTGCGCACGAGCGTCGCCTCGAGCGCGGTGAGCATGTTGACCGCGAAGCGGCTCGCGTCGTCGAGGTTGACTGAGTGATGGGTCTGGATGCCGATGATCCGGCGCATGGGGAGTCCTGACTACGGATCGGGTGGAAGGGGAGAGACCTCGACCGCGTAGCGGTCGGCGAGCGCGCGGGCGAGGGCGCGATCGCCCTCGAGCAGGTGCAGGTCGTAGGGGTAGGCGAACTCGCTGCGCCAGCCGCGCGTATGGCAGACGGCGCGCCCCCAGCCGGAGACGCGTCCGACGGCGATGCCGATCGCCAACGTCGGCCGGCGGACGAAGAGCAGCGGCGCGGTCTCCCTGCTGCGGTCGAGGTAGGCGAGCGCCTCGTCCCGGTCGGCGAAGGCGTGGATGCCGCACGCGTGGTGCGCGGCCGGGCGCGGGCCATGCACGCTGCAGCGGGCCCGCAGCGCGCGGCGCGCCGGCCACAGCGCGCTCACCCACCACGAGGCGAGCACCGGCCCGTCCCGGCCCTCGACCACCTGCCAGCCGCGCCACCCGCGCAGCGGCTCGGTCACGATCGCGCGCTCGGTCACGCCGGCACCGGTTCCTCGACGGGCCGCGGCTCGACCGGTGCCGGGACCGGCTCCTCGGTCGGCAGCGGCAGCACGCGGGGCCGCACCTCGATCTCGCGCTCGGGTTCTCCGATATCGGCCATCCCGATGCGATTACGGCAGCATCGACCGCGAGAGTCACTATCCAGACGTCCAACGATGACGGACCCAAAGACCATGCCGATCGAGGCGGGGAGCCGGGTCGGGCCTGCGCGCCGGAGCGTGTGCGCCGCGCACCGGAATCGGTCCGGAAACGAGCCGGATCGGTTCGGTTCGCACACTGCCCGCGGTTAGACTCGCGAGCGAGGCGTCCGGGGGCCTCAGCTTCCCTTGGACCGCGAGCCGTGACCGCCGCGAGACTTGAGATGGCCGTCGCTGGGCCCCTGCCGGAACCGGTTACCTCGCTCGTGCGCGTGGCCGTCGAGAGCGACGTGCCCGAGCAGCTCGTGACGGCGGCGCAGCACGCGCTCGGCAAGCCGCTCGGCCTGGTGGGGCCGGCGGGGGAGGCGCTCGGCCGCGCGCCGGCCGACGAGGCCGGCGATCGGGCCCTGGCCATCGCGCGCGCAGCCGCGACCAGCCGCCTGGTCGCCCCGCCCGGCTGGTGGATCGTCGGCGTCGCGCGTCCCAGCGGCGCGCCGTTGGGGTACCTCGCCATCGGCGAGCAGGACGGCGACGCGGGGCGGAGCGGGGAGCTGGTCGATCTGGTCACCACGTTGCTCGCCGATCAGCTCCAGCGCGTCGCGCTCCTGCGCGGCCGCACCAGCGAGCTGCTGCGGCGGCTGGTCAGCGATTCCGAGGTCGGGCCGGCGCGCGCGCGGCGCGAGGCGGCCGGCTGCGGGCTCGTGCTCGCCGACGCCTACTGGCCGGCGGTCCTCGGGTGGCGCGGGCCCGCCCCGCGTCCGGAGGTCACCGACGCGATCGACCGCGAGGCGCGCACGGGGGCCGGCGCCGCGCTGAGCGTGGTCGTCGCCGAGCGCACCGTCCTGCTGCACCCGAGCGACGGGGCGGGCGGCAGCGGCGCGGCGCTGGAGTGGTTCCGGCAGGTCGCCTGCGGCGCACGGCGCCTGGCTCCCACCGCGCGGCCGCAGGTGATCGTCGGCGAGCGCGAGCTCGGCTTGGCGGAGCTCAGCTCCGGCATCGCCGAGCTGGGCTCGCTGTGGGCGATGGGACCGCGCGCGGAGGACGACCAGCCGCTCGTGTCCGTGCGCCACTACGCGCTCGACCGGTTCCTCGCGTGGACGGCCGACACCCCGGAGGCGAGCGAGTTCGTGCGCCAGCAGATCGGGCCGCTGATCGCCTGGGACCGGCAGCATCGAACCGACCTGCTGACCGTGCTCGAGGCCGGCCTCGACGCTCCGCGGCACGACGCGGCGGCCGCTCGCTGCTTCATGCATCGCAACACGTTTCGCCATCGCTTCCGCCATGCGACGACGATTCTCGGCGACCGCCTCGAGGACCCTGAGGTGCGGCTCGCCGTCCACGTGGCGCTCAAGCTGCGCCGGATCCTCGCACCGCGGAAGCCGCCCGGCCGGCTCGCCGGGCCCGGCGACGCGCCGCCGTCCTGAGTGGCAGTGCCAGACTGGACGGCCCATGACTTCAGAGAACTCCTTCGACGCGCGTGCCGAGCTCGAGGTCGGCGGGCGCGCATACGACATCTACCGCCTTGATGCGCTGCAGTCGTCCTACGACGTCGCGCGGTTGCCGTTCTCGCTCAAGGTGCTGCTGGAGAACCTGCTGCGCAACGAGGACGGCGTCGCGATCCGGCGCGAGGACGTCGAGGCGCTCGCGACGTGGGACGCGAAGGCGGAGCCGTCGGACGAGATCGCGTTCACGCCCGCGCGCGTGATCCTGCAGGACTTCACCGGCGTGCCGTGCGTGGTCGACCTCGCCGCGCTGCGCGACGCGATGGCCGAGATGGGCGGCGACCCGTCGGCGATCAACCCGCTCGTCCCGGTCGAGCTGGTGATCGACCACTCGGTGCAAGTCGACGCGTTCGGCTCCGTCCAGGCGTTCCGGATCAACGCCGAGAAGGAGTACGAGCGCAACCGCGAGCGCTACGCGTTCCTGCGCTGGGGCCAGACGGCGTTCGACGGCTTCAAGGCCGTGCCGCCGGACACCGGCATCGTGCACCAGGTCAACCTCGAGTACCTCGCGCGCGTGGTGTTCGAGGACGCCGGCGTGCTCTATCCCGACACGCTCGTCGGGACCGACTCGCACACGACGATGATCAACGGGCTCGGCGTGCTCGGCTGGGGCGTCGGCGGGATCGAGGCCGAGGCGGCGATGCTCGGCCAGGCGATGCCGATGCTGATCCCGCACGTGCTCGGGTTCAAGCTCACCGGGGAGCTGCGCGAGGGCGCGACCGCGACCGACCTCGTGCTCACCGTCACCCAGCGGCTGCGCGAGCACGGCGTGGTCGGCCAGTTCGTGGAGTTCTACGGGCAGGGGATCGCGAACCTGCCGCTGGCCGACCGGGCGACGCTCGGCAACATGTCGCCGGAGTTCGGCTCCACCTGCGCGATCTTCCCGATCGACGCCGAGACGCTGCGCTACCTCGAGTTCTCCGGCCGCTCGCCGGAGCACGTCGAGCGCGTCGAGGTCTACGCGAAGGCGCAGGGCCTGTGGCACGACGAGCGCTCGGAGGAGGCGACCTACTCCGACACGGTGGAGCTGGACCTCGGCGAGGTCGTCCCCTCGCTCGCCGGGCCCAAGCGCCCGCAGGACCGCGTCTCGCTGACCGAGGCGAAGGGCTCGTTCCGGAGGTCGCTCGACGGCTTCCTGCCCGAGCCCGACGAGTGCGACGAGCCGCTCGAGGAGACGTTCCCGGCCAGCGACCCGACCGCGCCGCACTTCGTCGTCCACGAGCCGCGGGGCGAGAAGGCGGGCGCCGAGACCGGCGGCATGCAGGTCGTCGACCGCACGTCGGTCAAGGTGCCGCTCACGCTCGCCGACGGGACCGAGACCGAGCTCGACCACGGCCACGTCGTGATCGCCGCGATCACCTCGTGCACGAACACGTCGAACCCGTCGGTGATGATCGGCGCGGGCCTGCTCGCCCGCAACGCGGTGGCGCGCGGGCTGCGGTCCAAGCCGTGGGTCAAGACGTCGCTCGCGCCGGGGTCCAAGGTCGTGATGGAGTACTACGGGAAGGCGGGGCTCGTCGAGCCGCTGGAGGCGCTCGGCTTCCACCTCGTCGGCTACGGCTGCACGACGTGCATCGGCAACTCGGGCCCGCTGCCCGACGCGGTCGCGGCGGTCGTGAATTCCGAGGACCTCGCGGTCGTCTCCGTGCTCAGCGGCAACCGCAACTTCGAGGGCCGGATCAATCCCGACGTGAAGATGAACTACCTCGCGTCGCCGCCGCTGGTCGTGGCGTACGCGCTCGCGGGGACGATGGACATCGACCTGCTGGACGAGCCCCTCGGCCAGGACGCCGACGGCAACGACGTCTACCTGCACGACATCTGGCCGTCCTCGGAGGAGGTCGGGCGCGTGGTCGAGGAGGCCGTGCGGTCGGAGATGTTCACGAAGTCGTACGGCAACGTGTTCGACGGCGGGCCGGAGTGGAACGCGCTCGAGGTCCCCGAGGGCGACCGGTACGCGTGGGCGGACGACTCCACCTACGTGCGCCGCCCGTCGTTCCTGGAGAACGTGCCGCGCGAGCCGCAGCCGCAGGGCGACATCGAGGGCGCGCGCGTGCTCGCGCTGCTCGGCGACTCGGTCACCACCGACCACATCTCGCCGGCCGGCTCGATCAAGCAGGGCTCGCCGGCGGCGCTCTACCTCAACGAGCACGGCGTCGAGGCGGCGGAGTTCAACTCCTACGGCGCGCGCCGCGGGAACCACGAGGTGATGGTGCGCGGCACGTTCGCGAACATCCGCCTGCGCAACCTGCTGGCGGGGCGCGACGACCTCGTCGGCGGGCTCACGCTCAAGCTGCCGGAGGGCGAGACGATGCCGATCTACGACGCGGCGATGCGCTACGCCGAGGAGGGCACGCCGCTGGTCGTGCTCGCCGGCAAGGAGTACGGCTCCGGCTCGTCACGCGACTGGGCCGCCAAGGGCACGAACCTGCTCGGCGTCCGCGCCGTGATCGCGCAGTCGTTCGAGCGCATCCATCGCTCCAACCTCGTCGGCATGGGCGTGCTGCCGCTCCAGTTCGCCGACGGCGAGTCGGCGGAGTCGCTCGGCCTCACCGGCGAGGAGGAGCTCTCGATCACGGGGGTCGAGAACGGCGAGGCCAAGCAGGTCACCGTCCGCGCGGACGACAAGGAGTTCACCGCGCGCGTGCGGATCGACACGCCCAAGGAGGTCCAGTACTACCAGCACGGCGGCATCCTGCCGTTCGTGCTGCGGCAGCTCCTGGAGCGCGGCGCGGGCTAAGAGCCGGAGTTGGGGAACGCGCGGATCGCGAGTGCGAGGACTGCGAGCCAGCCCTCGCGCCGTCCGTGGCGCTGTGCGTAGTCGTCCATGTACGGAAATGTGTCGTCCCGACGCCGCGGCTGCTTGAGTCGGACGTCCGTCTAGCGCACGGCCAGGATGGTCACCGTGCCCGAGATCTCGTTCGTCACGAGCACCACCGGCCCGCCGGTCGGGCTCTCGTCGGCGGGGACGAAGCGCACGCCCTCGGGGCCGAGGTCGGCCTCGCGGGTGTTGACGTAGCCGGCGAAGCCGGCGCGGCCGGGGCGGTCGCTGAGGTCGTAGGCGAAGATGCCGCCGCTGCGCTCGGCCGCGAGGAACGCGTAGGTGCGCCCGCGCACGCGGCCGATGTCCAGTCCCTCGGGCTCCGGACCCTTGTTGTCGGAGCGGTTGTCGATCGCCGACGGCGCGTTGTCCTTGTTGAAGTTCCCCGCGTCCAGCTGGGCGGTGAGCCGCTCGAGCTCGTCCCCGGTGTCGGACACGATCCCGCCCAGCGGGTCGAGCACGCTCATCGAGCGGCCGCCGAACGCGTAGAGGCGGTCGTAGTCCCCGTCGCCGTCGGTGTCGCCCTGGCGCTTGGTCACCGTCAGCCGGCCGAGCTTCGCGTCCGCCGCCTCGCCGTTCGGGAACGCGGTGGGATCGAGGACGAGCTCGTTCACGCGCGCCTCCTCGGAGCCGTCCACGAGCGCGTCGCCCTCGTTCGCCGTGGCGATCCAGGTGAACGGGCCGGTCTGGTAGGCGGCGATCGCGTCCGGCTGGTACATGCCGAGCACGTTCTTCCACGGGTTGATCGCGATGCCGCCGTCCCGGTCGCTCGGGTCCAGGCCATTGCCGGGCGCGCCGTGGTCCTTGTAGCCGAGCCCGCGGATCAGGCGGAAGCGCGCGTCGTCGACGTCGAGCACCGCGATCGCGTTGGCCTCCTGGAGCGAGACGTACGCGAGCCGCCCGCCGAACGCGGTGGTGATGTACTCGGGCTCGAGCCCGACGTCGCGGATCGTCCCCAAGCGCGGCACGCCGTCGAGGCTCGCCGTGCGGGCACGCGCGCGGGTCGCGCCGCGGCGGAGGTCGATGACCGTGACGCTGCCGGCCGGATCGACCACGCCCTCGGGCTCGCCCTCGTTGGCGACCAGCAGCGTCTTGCCGTCGTCGCTGAACGTGAGCATGTCGGGGAGCGGGCCGGCGGGAACGCTGGCCAGGTGCTCGCCGGCGGTGTCGAACAGCTCGACCGTGCCCGGATCGGTCTTGACGGACGCCTCGACCGCGACCGCGACGAGCCCGTGCTTGCCGGGCGCGACGTCGACGGAGTTGGGCCCGCCGCCGTAGGGCGCGAGGTCGATCGAGCGCACCAGCGACGGGGCGGCCGGGTTCGCGGCGCCGTAGACGTCGAGCCGGTTCGCGGCCGCGTTGGTGACGAAGATGCGCTTCGCGGCGGGCGCGTAGGCGGCGATCTCGGCGCCGCCCTCCCCCTGCGCCGCGGTCCGTCCCAGGGGTTCGAGGGTGACGGGTGCGGGCGCCGCAAGGGCGGTGGGCGCCAGCGCCAGCGCGGTCGCCGCCGCGAGGCCGGTGGTCAGGTTCCTGTTCATTCCGGCGACGCTATGGCGCGGCGCGTCATCGAGTTGTGACCAGGTCGTTGCCAGGGCTCCCGCTAGAGTGCCCCGACCAATGTCCGTCCCTGAGGTTCTGCGCAAGCTGCTGACCGCGCCGGGGCCGTCCGGCTACGAGCAGGCGGCCGCGGCGGTGTTCCGCGACGCCGCCGCTGCGTTCGCCGAGGTCAGCCACGACACGGTGGGCTCCACCGTCGCCCGCGTGAAGGGGACCGCCGGCGGACCGCTGCTCGCGGTCGTCGGCCACATCGACGAGATCGGCCTGATCGTCCACCACGTCGACGACGACGGCTTCCTCTGGTTCAGCGGCGTCGGCGGGTGGGACCCGATCATCCTCGTCGGCCAGCGCGTCGAGCTCGCCACCCGCGAGGGGACGATCCCCGGCGTCGTCGGCAAGAAGCCGATCCACCTGCTCAAGGAGGAGGAGCGCAAGCAGGTGCCCGAGCTGCGGCACCTGCACATCGACATCGGCGCCGCCAACGGCGAGGAGGCGCGCGGGCGGGTGCGGGTGGGCGACGTCGCGGTGATCGCCGGCGAGCCGCTCGAGTACCCGAACGGCCGCATCGTCTCGCGCTCGATGGACAACCGGCTCGGCTGCTTCGTCGCCTACGAGGTCGCGCGGCTGGTCGCCGAGGCGGGCGGCGCGCCCGGCGACGTCGCCGGCGTCGCGGTCACGCAGGAGGAGATCACGTTCGCCGGCGCGCGGACGACCGCGTACAGCCTGCAGCCGGACGTCGCGATCGTCGTCGACGTCACGTTCGCCACCGACCCGCCCGGCTCGGACGAGAAGGAGCTCGGCTCGCACAAGTTCGGCTCCGGCCCGGTGATCGGGCGCGGCTCCACGCTCGACCCGCACGTATTCGAGCTGCTGCACGCGGCCGGCGAGGAGGCGGGGATCCCGTTCACCGTCGCCGCCTCGGCGCGCTACACGGGCACCGACGCGGACGCGATCCACCTCGCGCGCGGCGGCATCCCCACCGGCGTCGTGTCGATCCCGCTGCGCTACATGCACTCGCCGGTCGAGATGGTCCAACTCGAGGACGTCGACAACACGGCCAAGCTGATCGCGGCGTTCGCCCAGAAGCTCAGCGCGGACCTCTCGTTCCTCCGCTGAGCCCGCTCCTCCTGCTCTGGGACATCGACGGCACGCTGCTGCTGCGCGCGACGAGCGCGCACGCCGCCGCGCTGCGCCGTGCGGCGGGCGCGGTCCACGGCGTGCAGCTCGACGGCCTGCCGGTGGAGGCGGCGGGGCGAACTGACGCCGCGATCGCGCGCGACCTGCTGCGGGCCGCGGGCGTGGCCGACGCGGCGATCGACGCGCGTGCGGACGACGTGGCCGCGGCGGCGGTCGCCGCCTACGAGGAGCTGTGCCCGCCCGACCTGTCCGCGTACGTCGCGCCGGGCGTGGCCGACGCGCTGGCGGCGCTGGCGGAGGAGCCGGAGATCTACCGCCTGGCGCTGGTCACCGGGAACCTCGAGCCGGTCGCGCGGCGCAAGCTCGCGAGCGCCGGGATCGGC
>DATHJG010000614.1:0-2662 GCA_035489875.1 Solirubrobacteraceae bacterium
GAGCTCGTCAGGTAGTCGTCCTAGCCCAAGAGGAGGCTCGGACGCTCAAGCACAACTACATCGGGACCGAGCATATTTTGCTTGGCCTACTCCGCGAGGAGGAGGGCCTAGCGGCCCGCGTCCTCGAGTCCCTGGACATCACGGTCGAAAGGGTGCGCTCCCAGGTCGTGCGCATCGTCGGCTCCGGCGAGGAGGTCACCTCCGGGCAGATCCCATTCACGCCGCGCGCCAAGAAGGTGCTTGAGCTGGCGCTGCGCGAGGCGCTCTCCCTCGGCCACAACTACATCGGCACCGAGCACATCCTGCTCGGCCTGGTCCGCGAGAACGAGGGCGTCGCGGCGCGCATCCTGCTCGACTTCGACGCCGACTCGGACAAGATCCGCAACGAGGTGATCCGGATGCTCTCCGGCCCCGGCGGACGTCGCCAGGGCAGCGGCTCGGGCGCCGGCTCGGGCGAGGGCAAAAAGTCTTCGAAACTGCTCGACCAGTTCGGCCGCAACCTGACCCGCCTCGCCGAGGAGGGCAAGCTCGACCCGGTGATCGGCCGCGAGACCGAGATCGAGCGGATCATGCAGATCCGCTCGCGGCGCACGAAGAACAACCCCGTCCTCGTCGGCGAGCCCGGCGTGGGCAAGACCGCCGTGGTCGAAGGCCTGGCCCAGCGCATCACGAACGGCGACGTGCCGGCGCTGCTCAAGAACAAGCAGATCTACACGCTCGACCTGGCGGCGCTGGTCGCGGGCTCCAAGTACCGCGGCGAGTTCGAGGAGCGCCTCAAGAAGGTGATGAAGGAGATCACCCAGCGCGGCGACATCATCCTGTTCATCGACGAGCTCCACAACCTCGTCGGCGCAGGCGCGGCCGAGGGCGCGATCGACGCGGCCTCGATCCTCAAGCCGGCGCTGGCGCGCGGTGAGCTGCAGACCGTCGGCGCGACGACGCTCGACGAGTACCGCAAGTACCTGGAGCGCGACTCCGCCCTGGAGCGGCGCTTCCAGAAGATCACCGTGGACCAGCCGTCGCTCGAGGAGTGCGTGCAGATCCTCAAGGGCCTGCGCGACCGCTACGAGGCGCACCACAAGGTCAACATCACCGACGAGGCCCTCGAGGCCGCCGGCGAGCTGGCCGACCGGTACATCTCGGACCGGTTCCTGCCCGACAAGGCGATCGACCTGATCGACGAGGCCGCCTCGCGCATGCGCATCAAGTCGATGTCCTCCCCGCCCGTGTACCGGGAGCTCGAGGAGGAGATCGAGACGACGCGGCGCGAGAAGGAGGCCGCGATCGAGAACCAGGAGTTCGAGAAGGCTGCGCAGCTACGCGACGCCGAGCGGCGCCTCACCAACAAGAAGCGCGAGCTCGAGGACGCGTGGGAGTCCGGCGAGAGCGGCGAGCGGCCCTCGATCGGCGAGGAGGAGATCGCGGACATCGTCTCGATGTGGACGGGGATCCCGGTCTTCAAGCTCACCGAGGCCGAGACGCAGAAGCTCATGCGCATGGAGGACGAGCTGCACAAGCGCGTGATCGGGCAGCACCAGGCGATCGAGGTCATCTCCAAGGCGATCCGCCGCTCGCGGGCCGGCTTGAAGGACCCGAAGCGGCCGACCGGCTCGTTCGTCTTCCTCGGCCCGTCGGGCGTGGGCAAGACCGAGCTGGCGCGGACGCTGGCCGAGTTCCTCTTCGGCGACGAGGAGGCGATGGTGCGCATCGACATGTCCGAGTACATGGAGAAGCACGCCGTCTCGCGCCTGGTCGGCTCGCCCCCCGGCTACGTCGGGTACGACGAGGGCGGCCAGCTCACCGAGGCGGTGCGGCGCAAGCCGTACTCCGTGCTCCTGCTCGACGAGATCGAGAAGGCGCACCCGGACGTCTTCAACATCCTCCTGCAGATCCTGGAGGACGGGCGGCTCACGGACTCGCAGGGCCGCACGGTCGACTTCCGGCACGCCATCGTGATCATGACGTCCAACATCGGGGCGTCGGAGATCGCGCGGAACACGCCGCTCGGCTTCTCGGTCGGCGACGCGGACCACGGCATGACGTACGACGACATGAAGAACCGGGTCATGGGCGAGCTGAAGAAGGTCTTCCGCCCCGAGTTCCTCAACCGGATCGACGACGTCATCGTGTTCCACAAGCTGCAGAAGGAGGAGATCAAGCAGATCGTCGAGCTCCTCCTGCGCCGCATCCGCGGCTCGCTCGCGGACCGCGACCTGCAGCTGGAGCTCACCGAGGGCGCCGAGGACTTCCTCGTCGAGAAGGGCTGGGACCCGTCGATGGGCGCCCGCCCGCTGCGCCGGGCGATCCAGCGCTACATCGAGGATCCGCTGGCGGACTTCGTGCTCAAGTCCGAGCTGGTGGCCGGCGGGACCGTGATGGTCGAGCCGGCGCCCGAGGGCGACGAGCGCGAGATGCTGCTCTCCATCATCAAGCCCGAGAAGCCGGTGCCGGCCGCGGTCGGCGCCCGCGAGGGCGGGGACGAGGAGAAGGGCGTCGACGACGGTGGGGCGCTCGACCAGCCCCCGGTTCCGGAGTCGGACGCCGAGTAGCCCATGTAACGTCGCCTGGCAGGCGAAACCGAATTCCCGACGGGCGCCCTCCGGGGCGCCCGTCGTCGTCGTGGCCTCAGCCCAGCGGTAGCTCCTCCTCGAGCGTCTCGAGC
>DATHJG010000615.1:0-3525 GCA_035489875.1 Solirubrobacteraceae bacterium
CCGGCCGGAGTAGACGAAGTCGACCTGGCCGAGGAGCGTGAAGCCGGCCTTGCGACACAGCGCGTTCGACGGCGCGTTGGTGACGGGAGGGAATGCGTGGATGCTGGGGAAGCGAGGCTCCGCCTGCACGCGCTCGATCAGCAGCATCAGCGCGGCGCTCGCGATCCCGCGCCCCTGGTGCGCGGGGAGCACCATCCAGCCCGTCTCGTGCAGCACCGCGCCGCCGTGCCGCGTCTCCCATGCTCCGATCGTGCCGACCGCCGGCCCGCCCGGCTCGGCGACGATCGTGAACCACCACGGGTCGGCCAGCCGCCGGCGATGGATCTCGGGAAGCTTCTCCAGCTCGATCGGGCCGCCGAGATGGCGCATCACCTGCGGGTCGGTCTCGAGCGCCTCCGTCAACGCGAGATCCGCGTCCGTGTAGGCCCGTAGCTCCACCGGCACGAGGCTAGCGACGAGCCGCGCACCGGGCGCGCTGGGGCATGCCCCAGTACGGCCCCAGCGCGCTGTGGTGCGGCGGCTCGTGTCTTAGTCGCTCGCGGCCGTCACGACGTCGGCGCGGGGCGTGGCGAGTCGGGACACGCAAGCAACGAGGCCTTCACGAGCTCGCGTTGCGTCGGCGGCGCGGTAGCGGGCGCCGGAGGCAGCTTCTCGCTGACCTGCGGCATGACGTAGACACGGGACTGATTGGTTTGCATGGCGGGTGACTCCTCCTCATCTAGGCGCACCGTAGGCGTCCGCGGACCGGTTCGTAATGGGGCACAACACGAATTGCGGGCGGCTTGTCTCGTCAAGTTCGACAAAGGCTTCCCTGCCGCGGATGGCACTTGCATCTGGCAGGTGAATCAGGTTTCATGTTGCGCCGAGCAGCCCTAAGGAAGTCGGAGGAGGAGGAAGAGGCCCGTGACCCGTGGTCCGTTCGTGTACGCCCTGCTCGCGCCATGCATCTGCAACACCTCGCAGGTCCCGCCCCGCGGTCGCGGCGAGGCGCCCGCGCAGGGGGGATGAGCGCGATGGCCGACGACATGCTGCTCGAGGTCGAGCAGCTCCGTGTCACGTATGGCGGCGCCGTCCTGGCGCTCGAGGACGTGAGCTTCTCGGTCCCCGAAGGCGGTGCGGTCGCCCTCCTGGGCGCCAACGGCGCGGGCAAGAGCACGGCCCTGCGCGCGGTGACCGGGCTGCTTCGCTTCCACGGTGGCCAGGTGACCGCCGGATCGATCCGCTTCGCGGGTCGCTCGATCGTCCGCGCCGACGCCGCCGCGCTGGTCGCCGCCGGGATCGCGCAGGTGCTCGAGGGCCGGCGCGTCTTCGCCGACCTCACGGTCGCGGAGAACCTGCGCGTGGGTGCGTTTCCGGGCCGCGCGCGCCGCCGCGAGCGTGAGGTCCGCGCGGAGCTCTCCGAGCTCTTCCCCGTGCTGGCGGAGCGCGCCGACCAGCCCGCGGGCCTGCTCAGCGGAGGCCAGCAGCAGGTGCTGGCGATCGCGCGCGCGCTCATGTCCCAGCCGCGACTGCTCCTGCTCGACGAGCCGTCGCTCGGCCTGGCCCCGCGGGTCGTCGCGGAGATCGGCCACGCGCTGCGCGCGATCAACGAGCGGGGTTGCGCACTGCTGCTGGTCGAGCAGAGCACGGCGCTCGCGCTGCGTGCGACCGAGCACGCCTACCTGCTCGAGACCGGGCGCATCCGCGCGGACGCGTCGACTGCCGAGCTGCTCGCCGACGAGCGCGTGCGCGCCTCCTACCTCGGCATTCCCGCCGTGGTCAGGCCCGCGGAGGCGCTGGCGGGATGACCGCGAGCGTCACACCGATGCTCGAGGTCCGCGACCTCACGCTGCGGTTCGGCAGCATCACCGCGTTCTCGGACCTGAGCTTCGACGTCGCCCGCGGCGAGCTGTTCGCGGTGATCGGGCCCAACGGGGCCGGCAAGACGTCGCTCTTCAACGTCCTCTCGCGCGCGTACGTCCCGACCGCGGGCAGCGTGCGCTTCGAGGGAGCGGACCTGCTGCGCCTGCGCGTCTCGGCGCTGGCCGGCGCGGGCGTCGCGCGCACGTTCCAGAACCTCGGGCTGTTCGGGGAGCTGACCACGCTCGAGAACGTGCTGATCGGTCGCCATCACCTGATGCGCTCGGGGACGCTGCGCAGCGGGCTGTGGCTGGGATACGCGCGGCGCGAGGAGCGCCGCCATCGCGCGGCGGCGATGGAGGCGCTCGAGTTCGCCGGCATCGCCCAGTACGCGCACGCCCCCATCGGCACGCTTCCGTTCGGCATCCAGAAGCGCGTGGAGATCGCCCGCGCGCTGGCCATGGAGCCCAAGTTGATGCTGCTCGACGAGCCCGTCGCCGGCATGAGCGTGGCCGAGCGCGAGGAGATCACGGCGCTCGTGCGCCGCCTGCACCGCGAGCGCGACCTGACGCTGCTGCTCGTCGAGCACGACATGGGCATGGTCATGCGCATCGCGCAGCGCGTGCTGGTGCTCGACTTCGGGCGCATCATCGCCGTCGGCACGCCGGCGGAGGTCCAGCGCGACGAGCGCGTGATCCGCGCCTATCTGGGCGAGGAGATCGACCCCGGCCCAGCCGAGCGGTCGCCCGAGGCCGGACGCGTTGCGGAGGTGCGTCGATGACCGCCCCGATCCAGCTGCTGTTCCAGGGCTTCGCGCTCGGCTGCATCTACGCGCTCGTCGCGCTCGGCTTCACCGTGGTCTACCGCGCCAGCAACGTCATCAACTTCGCCCAGGGCAGCATGCTGCTGGTCGGCGCCTACCTCGTCTCGGTGCTGGCGACCGGCCTGAACCTGCCGTTCGTGCTGGCGGTGATCGCGGCGATCGCGCTGCTGGCGGCGGGCGGCGCCGCGTTCCAGATGACGGTGCTGCGCCGGATGCTCGGGCAGCCCGTGTTCGTGCTCGTCATGGTCACGATCGGCCTGAGCATCGTCATCGACGCCGCGATCCCCGCGATCTTCGGCGGCAACGCCCGCATCCTCGGCGATCCGTGGGCGCCTCTGCCGTGAGCGTGGGCGGCGTCACGCTCAACTGGGTGCGGATCTGGACGGTGCTCTGCACCGGGCTGATCCTGGCCCTGTACTTCGTCTTCGACCGCTACTCGCGCTACGGCCTCGCGATGCGCGCGACGGCCGCGGACGAGGAGGCGGCGCTGGCGGTCGGCGTTCCCGTGGGACGGGTCTACGCGCTGACCTGGGCGATCGCGGGCGGCGTCGCCGCAGTCGGCGGACTGTTCCTGGCCGGCTTTCCGAGCTCGGTGAACCCGGCCCTGGGAGACGCGGCGCTGCGCGCCTTCCCGGCGATCATCCTCGGGGGCCTCGCCTCGCCGCCCGGTGCGGTCGTGGGCGGCATCACGATCGGGATCGTGCAGGTCATGTCGTCGGGCTATGCGCCGGCGTGGCTCGGCACCAACTTCTCCGACGTCGCGCCGTACGTCGTGATGATCCTCGTGCTCCTGTGCAGGCCCTACGGGCTGTTCGGCGCGCGGCCGGTGGAGCGGGTATGACGCCGGCCTCGTCCCCACGGCG
>DATHJG010000616.1:0-8446 GCA_035489875.1 Solirubrobacteraceae bacterium
GTCGGTCATCGTGGCCCCCTTGTACAGGATCGCTGGACGTCGGCGGGCGCGACCCGCTCGAGGTGCTCGACGGCGACGGCGGTCATCGTCGGCCGGCGCGCGCGGCGAGCGCGCGGTCGACGAGCGCGGCCGCGGCGTCGACCTGCGACGCGAGCGACGACAGGCCGACCCCCGACGCCTCGAGATTCGTGCGCATGCGCCCGGCGTCCACCTCGAGCTGCTCGAGCAGCTCCCCGGCCCACGCCGCCTCCGCGCCCACGACCCGCAGCAGCTCCGAGAGCGTCTCCCACTCGGCCTGCCACGCCCCGGCGGCGCGCTCGTGCTCGTGGCGCATCGCGCCGAGGAGCGTCGCGACGAGGCCCGGCACCCGCTCCGCGCACGCGCGCGCCGACACCGCCCCGACCGGGTTGCGCTTGTGCGGCATCGCGGAGGAGCCGCCGCGCGCGGCGTCGCCGCCCTCGCGCACCTCGCCGACCTCGCCCTGCGCGAGCAGCGTGACGTCGACCGCGACCTTCCCGAGCACCCCGGCGACCGCGCCGAGCGCGCCGGCGAGCCGCGCGGGCCTGGTCCGGATCGAGTGCCACGGCAGGACCGGCTCGGCCAGCTCGAGCTGCCGGGCGACGTCGGCGGCGATCTCCGCGCCCCGCCCGTCGAACGCGGCGAGCGTGCCGGCGGCGCCGCCGAGCTGCACCGCGAGCGTGCGCGCGCACACGTCCTCGAGCTCCGCGCGCGCCTCGTCGATCCCGACGAGCCACCCGGCCGCCTTGAGCCCGAACGTCGTCGGCTCGGCCGGCTGGAGCAGCGTGCGCCCGAGGATCGGCGTGCGCCGGTGCGCGTCGGCGAGGCGCGCGCTCGCCTCCGCCGCGGCCGCCAGGTCGGCGAGCGTGGGCCGCAGCGCGCGGCCGGCCACGAGCATCGCGGCGGAGTCGATCACGTCCTGGCTCGTCGCGCCCCGGTGCACGTGCTCGGCGGCCGCCTCGCCGACCGCCGCCCGCAGCGCCGCGACGAGCGGGATCACCGGCGTGGCGCTCGCGGCCGCCGCGCGCGCGATCTCGCCCACGTCGTAGCGATCCGCCACGCAGGCCGCGGCGATCGCCTCCGCGGCCGACTGCGGGATCAGCTCGACGCGCGCGCACGCGCGCGCGAGCGCCCCTTCGACGTCGAGCATCGCCTGGAGCCACGCGCGGCCCGTCACCGCGTCCGCCGCGCCGCCGCGCGAGAAGATGCCGTCGAAGAGGCCCTCAGACGGCAAAGAAGACGGTCTCCCCGGGTCCCTGGAGGTGGATGTCGAAGCGGTATCCGTCCTGCGCCGGCGTCGCGAGCAGCGTGTCGCGCCGCGCCGCCGGCACCCGCGCGAGCACCGGGTCGCGGCCGTTGTCCGCCGTGCGATCGGCGAAGTAGATCCGTGTGACCGCGTGCTTGAGCAGTCCGCGGGCGAACACCGCCACCGCGAGGTGCGGCGCCTCGCGGCCGCCGCCCGGCGCGTCGGCGGCGCCGGCCGGCGTGTCGGCGGCGCCGGCCGGTGCGGCCAGCGCCGCAGAGGTGCCGGGCATCACGGTCAGCACGCCCCAGCCTCCGGCCTCGTCGGTGCACGCGCGGCCGAAGCCGGACCAGCCGTCGATCGGCGCGCCCGCGCGCGGGTAGCGGCCCGCCGGGTCGGCCTGCCAGGTCTCGACCACCGCGTCGGGGACGGGCGCGCCCGCTCCGTCGAAGACCGTCCCGCGGATCCAGAACGCGCCCTCGGTCCCGTCGGCGACGACGAACGGCCCGCGCTCCCACGGCAGCCCGATCCCGAAGAACGGGCCGACGGTCTGCGAGGGCGTGGCGACGCCGGTCATGCGTCCTCGAACGGGGTCTGCGCGCGGCCGCGCAGGACGATGTCGAACGCGTAGCCCAGCGCCCAACCGGGCTGCGTGCGGTCGAGGTCGAAGCGCGACACCAGGCGCTGGCGGGCGTCCGGATCGCGCACGGAGTTGAAGATCGGATCGAACGCGAACAGCGGATCGCCCGGGAAGTACATCTGCGTGACGAGCCGCTGCGTGAACGCCGCGCCGAACAGCGAGAAGTGGATGTGGGCGGGTCGCCACGCGTTCTCGTGGTTCCCCCACGGATACGCGCCGGGCTTCACCGTCACGAAGCTGTAGCGGCCGTCCGCGTCGGTCAGCATCCTGCCGGCCCCGGAGAAGTTCGGGTCCAGCGGCGCGGCGTGGCGGTCGAGCTCGTGGCGGTAGCGCCCGGCGGCGTTCGCCTGCCACAGCTCGACCAGCGTGCCGCGGACGGGCCGGCCGTCGCCGTCGAGCACGCGGCCGCCGACCACGATCCGCTCGCCCAGCGGCTCGCCGGCGTGCTGGCGGGTGAGGTCGTGGTCGAGCGCGCCGACGCGGTCGCTCCCCAGGACCGGCGCGGTCAGCTCGCCCAGGCCGGGCGCAAGCGCGACCAGCGGCTGCCTGGGGGCGCGCAGCGCGGTCGAGCGGTACGGCGGGTGGTCGAACGGCGGGTCCACGTCGTCGTCGGTGCGCATCAGGCTCCCTCCAGGACGATCGCAAGGCCTTGGCCGACGCCGACGCAGAGGGCGGCGAGGCCCCAGCCGCCGCCCGCTGCGTGCAGTTCGTGGGCGAGCCGGCCGAGCACGCGCGCCCCGGAGGCGCCGAGCGGGTGGCCGATCGCGATCGCGCCGCCGCGGACGTTGACGATCTCGGGGTCGAGGTCGGGCCAGTCGCGGATGCACGCGATCGACTGCGAGGCGAACGCCTCGTTGAGCTCGACCGCGGCGAGGTCGCCCCAGCCGATGCCGGCGCGCGCGAGCGCGCGGTTGGCGGCCTCGACCGGGCCGATGCCGAACACGTCGGGATCGACCCCGTGCGCGGCGCGCGCGACGATGCGGGCGAGCGGGTCGCGGCCGAGCCGTCCGGCCGCGGCCTCGTCGCCGATCAGCACCATCGCGGCGCCGTCGTTGAGCGGCGAGGAGTTGCCCGCGGTGACGCTGCCCGCCTCGACGAACGCGGGCTCGAGCTGCGCGAGCCGCTCGAGCGAGGTGTCGGACCGGATGCCCTCGTCGCGCTCGAGCTCGACCCCCGGCACCGGGATCGTCTCGCCGGCGAACGCGCCGTCGTCCCACGCCGCGGCGGCGCGGCGGTGGGAGCGCAGCGCGAACGCGTCCTGCTCGTCGCGCGAGATCCCGTAGCGCGTCGCGAGCCCCTCGGCGCTCTCGCCGAGCGAGATCGTCCACTGCTCGGGCATCCGCGGGTTGACCATCCGCCAGCCGAGCGTCGTCGACCACTGCGTCGCGTGGCCGGCCGGGAACGCCCGCTCCGGCTTGAGCTGGACCCACGGCGCGCGGCTCATCGACTCGACGCCGCCGGCCACGACAACCGACGCGTCGCCGGTCTCGATCGCCCGGGCCGCCTGGATCGCCGCCTCCAGCGACGACGCGCAGAGCCGGTTCACGGTCACGCCCGGCACGCTCGTCGGCAGCCCGGCGAGCAGCACGGCCATCCGCGCGACGTCGCGGTTGTCCTCGCCGGCGCCGTTCGCGTTGCCGAGCACCACGTCGTCGATCTCGGCGGGGTCGAGCGCCGGCGTGCGGTCGAGCAGGCCGCGCAGCGCGTGCGCCGCGAGGTCGTCGGGGCGCACGCCCGCGAGCGCCCCGCCGTAGCGGCCGAACGGCGTCCGGATCGCGTCGAGGACGAACGCCGCGCTCACCGCGCCACCAGCTCGCGCAGGGCCGACAGCTCCGCGGCCGTGGGCTCCTCGGTGACGCGCGGCTCGCCGGCGACGCGCAGCTCCCAGCCCGTGCGCTCGCGCACCTGCCCGACGTCCACGCCGGGGTGGAGCTGGACGAGTACCAGCTCCCGGCTCTCGGGGTCCGGCTCGAGCACGCCGAGGTCGGTGATCACCGCGGTCGGCCCGGCGCCGCGGAAGCCGAGCCGGCGCCGCGCGCCCGGACCGTCGCCGTGCCCGACGGTCGTCACGAAGTCGAGCCGCTCGACGAACGTGCGCGCGTCGTGGGACGCCATGACGATCACCTCGCCGCAGGCGCCCGCGATCTCCGGGGCGCCGCCGGCCCCCGGCAGGCGCGTGCGGGGATGGTCGTAGTCGCCGATCACGGTGGAGTTCAGGTTGGCGAAGCGGTCCACCTGCGCCGCGCCGAGGAACGCGACGTCGATCCGGCCCGCCTGCACCCAGTAGTTGAACATCTCGGGCACCGAGACGACCACGTCGGCGGTCGCCGCGAGCTCGCCGTCGCCGATCGAGAGCGGGACGCGCGTCGGCTTCGCGCCGATCGTGCCCGACTCGTAGACGAGCACGAGGCCGGCGTTGTGGACGGCGCGCGCGAGGATCGCGGCGGTGCTCGGCCGGCCGACGCCGATGAACACGACGCGGGCGTCGCGCAGGCGCCGCGCCGCCACGATCGTCTGGACCTCCGCGGCGGTGGCGCGCGTCGCCACGGTCATGCCCCGGCTCCGGTCGCGCCCAGGACGTGCTCGTCCATCCACGCGGTGAACCGCTCGCGATCGCGGCTGATCGCGTCCCACCCGCGGTAGAAGTCGTTGTCGCGGTGGGTGATCCCGTGCGCGTAGCTCGGCTGCGAGCCGCCGGGCGCCACCGCCACCGCGTCGATCGCCCAGCTCGGGAGGACCACGCCGCCGGGGCGCGGCACCAGCTCGTCGACCAGCCGCTCGACCGTGACGAGCGACCGGTCGGCCGCCAGCACCGCCTCCTTCTGGACGCCCGGGATGCCCCAGAGCTGCACGTTGCCCTGCCGGTCGGCCTCCTGCGCGTGGACGATCGCGACGTCCGGGCGCAGGGCCGGCACCGCCAGGAGCTCCTCGCCCGTGAACGGGCACGTGACCCGCGCCTGGCGCGTCCGGGCGGCGAGGTCGGTCCCGGCGTAGCCCCGCAGCACCGCGAACGGCAGGTTCGACGCCCCGGCGACGTAGCGGTTGGCCATGCCCGCGTGGCTGTGCTCCTCGAGCTCGAGCGGCCGCGGCCAGCCGTGCTCGACCGCGTCGCGGAAGCGGTGCAGCGACCCGACGCCCGGATTGCCGCCGTACGAGAACACCAGCCGCCGGGCACAGCCCACGCCGATCAGCTGGTCGTAGAGGACGTCCGGCGTCATCCGGATCAGCTCCAGCTCGCGCCGGCCCTGGCGCGCGACCTCGTGCCCGGCCGCGAACGGGATGAGGTGCGTGAAGCCTTCCATCGCGACGGCGTCCCCGTCGTGCACGAGCTCGGCGATCGCCTCGGTGAGCGTGAGTATCTCGGCCATCGAATGTGCGCACAGCGCACGAGATTGCACCTTGCGCACGCGAACCGTATCATCCGGCTCGCGATGACCGGCGGCGCACGGCAACGGAGCACGCAGGTCGGGATCGTCGGCGCAGGCCCGGCCGGCCTCGTGCTCGCGCATCTGCTGAAAGCGGAGGGCATCGAGTCGGTCGTGCTGGAGCGCCGCGACCGCGCGTACGTCGAGCAGCGCGTGCGCGCCGGCGTGCTCGAGCAGGGCACGGTCGACCTGCTGCGCGAGCTCGGCCTCGCCCGCCGGCTCGACGCCGAGGGGATCGAGCACCACGGCATCGAGCTGCGCTTCGACGGGGCCGGGCATCGCATCCCGATGACCGACCTCACGGGTCGCAGCGTGACGATCTACGGACAGCAGAAGGTCGTGGGCGACCTGATCGACGCCCGCCTCGAGCAGGGCGACGAGCTGCTGTTCGACGTCGACGACGTGACGCTGCACGAGCTCGACTCCGAGCGCCCGCGGATCCGCTACCGCCACGACGGCGAGGCGCACGAGCTGCGCTGCGACGCGATCGCCGGCTGCGACGGGTTCCACGGCATCAGCCGCCACGCGGTCCCGGACGGCGTCCTGCGCGTCCACGAGCGCGAGTACCCCTATGCCTGGCTCGGGATCCTGGCCGAGGTCGCCCCGTCGACCGACGAGCTGATCTACGCCCACCACGCCCGCGGCTTCGCCCTCCACAGCCTGCGCTCGCCCGAGGTCAGCCGGCTCTACCTCCAGGTCGACCCCGGCGAGGAGATCGCGAACTGGCCGGACGAGCGCATCTGGGACGAGCTGCACACGCGGCTCGCATGCGACGGCTGGTCGCTGCGCGAGGGCCCGATCGTCGAGAAGGGCATCACGCCGATGCGCAGCTTCGTCGCGGAGCCGATGCGGTACGGGCGCCTGTTCCTCGCGGGCGACGCGGTGCACATCGTGCCGCCGACCGGCGCGAAGGGGCTCAACCTCGCGGTCGCCGACGTGCGCGAGCTGGCGCACGCGTTCGCCCGCTGGTACGGGGACCGGGACGCGGGCGGCCTCGACGACTACTCGCGCCGCTGCCTGCGCCGGGTGTGGCAGGTCCAGCGGTTCTCCTGGTGGATGACGTCCATGCTCCACCGCGCCCCCGGCGCCGACGGGTTCCAGGACCGCCTGCAGCGGGCGCAGCTCGAGTACGTCTGCTCGTCGCGGGCGTCCGCGACGACGCTCGCGGAGAACTACGTCGGCCTCCCGCACGAGTCACGCGAAGAACAGGCGGTCCGGTGATCGAACGAGGATCTGGTGCCGGTCGGCCTCGTCCGGCGCCCAGTCGGCCAGCAGGTTGATCAGCTCGCCCGTGTCGCGCTGCCCGTCCGGCAGATGCGGCCAGTCCGAGCCCCAGAGGAGTCGATCCGGACGCGTCGCGACGAGCGAGCGGCCGAGCGACTGCAGCGAGGACAGCGGCTTGTGCTTGGCGATCCGGTACGGCCCCGAGAGCTTGATCCAGCACCGTCCCTGCTCGAGGACCCGCAGCAGTCGCTCGAAGTCGGCGAGGAACGGCAGTAGGTCGCGGACGACGGTGCCCGGCGTGTAGAACTGGAGGTGCCAGCCTCGCGGGGTCGTCCGCGCGGCCATCCGGCGGACGTAGGCGATGATCTCGGCCGTCGGGAGCGTCCTGCGAGCGAACAGGTCGAGCCGGATCGCCCGGACCCCGGCCTCGTGGTACCGGTCGAGCGTCTCGTCGGACGTGTCCTCCTCGATCCGGACCACGCCGCGGCAGCGCGGCCCGATCCGGCGCAGCGCCTCGAGCGTCAGGCTGTTGTCGGTGCCGTAGTACGTCGGCTGGACGAGCACCATCCGCTCGATGCCGAGGACGTCCGCGACCTCCAGGTACTCGGAGATCGTGGCGTCCGGGAACGTGTACAACGGCTCGGCGACGGACGGGAACCCCGGCTCGAAGACGTGGAAGTGCGCGTCGCAGCTGCCCGCAGGCAGCGCGAAGCGCGGCCTCGTGTTGCTCTGCGCGGGGCGCATCGGCGTGGTTCGGAGCGGCTGGACGGTCATGCGCTCAAGCGCTCGACGCGCGAGCGCGCGGCACCGAACAGGAGCTCGGTGTCCATGCCCGTCAGCAGCAGCGGGCATGCTCCGAGCGCGGACAGCGAGGCGAGGACGGCCGGGTCGGCGATGCCGCCGAGCATGAGCAGCTTGCCGTGACGGCGGCACGCCGCTGCCGCCGCGGCGACGGCGTCGCGCACGGCCGGATGGTCGTACGCCCCCGGCGCGCCCAGCTCGGCGGTCAGGTCGTTCGCGCCGATCGCGAGCATGTCGACGCCGTCGATGCGCGCGATGGCGTCGGCGTTCGCGATCCCCTCGGGGGTCTCCAGGAGGATCTGCACGATCGTCTGCGCGTCCAGCGCCGGGTTCGAGCTCGCGGCAGGCGTCGGCCGCATGCCGAGCTGGGGCACGGTCGCGATCTGCGACCGCTGCCCGCGCGGCGGAAAGCGGCACGCCCGGCTGATCGTCTCCGCCTCGGAGGCGGTCTCGATGCGCGGGGCGACGATGCCCTGCGCGCCGCCGTCGAGCAGCCGGCCGATGCTGCCGTAGTCGCGCTCCGGGATGCGCACGAACGGCGTCAGGCCGAGATCGCCGGCCGCCGCGCACAGCTGCGCGGCCACGTCCAACGACATCGCGCTGTGCTCGAGGTCGATCAGGACCGCGTGGTGGCCGGTGGCGGCGGCGATGCGCACCACGTCCGGCGTGCGGCTTGCGCGGATGCCCAGCATGAAGGTCGGCGCGCCGGCGCGGAGCCGGTCGAGGAGCGGGTTGGCCATGGTCAGCGCCCGGCTCCGAAGAACATCGCCGACATGTCGGGCCGCTTCAACAGCGCGGCGGAGGAGTCGCCGAGCAGCACGCGACCGCGCTCCATCACGATCCCGCGATCGGCGAGCTTGAGCCCGAAGCGCACGTTCTGCTCGACCATCAGGACGGTGGCGCCGAGGCGCTGCATCATCCGGGTGCTGTCGAAGACCACCGCGCTCGCACGCGGATCCAGGCCCAGGGTCGGCTCGTCGAGGAGGACGACCTGCGGCTCCGTGATCAGGCAGCGAGCGAACTCGACGATGCGGCGCTGGCCGCCCGACAGATCGGCGGCCTTGTCGCCCGCGCGCTCGGCGATGATCGGGAACG
>DATHJG010000617.1:0-3660 GCA_035489875.1 Solirubrobacteraceae bacterium
TCGGGTGACGTGCGGCGCCGGCTCGTCGCGCCGCAGCTTCCCTCCGGCGAGCGCCTCCACCTACTCGAGCACGACGAGGGTGTCGCCCTCCGAGACGGCCTGGCCCTCCTCGCAGCGGATCTCGGCGACCGTCCCCTCGTCCTCGGACTCGACCGGCATCTCCATCTTCATCGATTCGAGGATCAGGACGGTGTCGCCCTCCTCGACCGTGTCGCCGAGCTTCACTTCGATCTTCCACACGGTGCCCGTGATGTGGGCTTCGATGTTCGCCACGCTCGCAGCTCCTCCGGCTTGTCGGATTCGGTCGCTGGACGATAACCGCGGCGCCGGAGGGTAGATTTGTGGCATGGCCACGACGCCGCCCGACCTGGCGCCGATGAAGGCGCAGGTGTACAAGGACCCGCGCCCCAAGGAGTACTTCGACCGCTTTCACGAGCGCGCCCGTGCGCGCGATCCCGACTGGGTCTACGACGCGGTGCGGGTGCTCACGTCGATCTATGCCTGGACGTTCTTCCGCGCGCGCGCCGCGGGCGCGGAGAACGTGCCGCACACCGGCCCGGTGATCCTCGCGCCGAACCACTTCTCGTTCATGGATCACTTCTTCGCGGGGGCGTTCATCCGCCGCCGCGTGCGGTTCATGGCCAAGTCGCAGCTGTTCGCGCCGCCGCTGCAGTGGGTCTACACGCACGGCGGCGTGTTCCCGGTGCGGCGCGGCTACCAGGACGAGGACGCGTTCATGACGGCGGAGGGGATCCTCAGGCGCGGGGGCGCGATCGTCATGTACCTGGAGGGCGGCCGCTCGCGCACCGGGACGCTCTCCGAGGAGCCCAAGCGCGGCATCGGCCGGCTGGCGCTGGAATCCGGCGCACCGGTCGTCCCGGTCGCGATCCACGGCTCGTCGCGCGTGCGCAACTGGAAGCGCGCGCAGTTCCCGAAGGTGCACGTCCGCTACGGCGACGCGATCCGCTGGCCCCGGGTCCCGGACCCGACGCACGGCCAGCAGCAGGCGGTCGCGAACGAGATCTTCGCGCGCATCAAGACGCTGTACGCAACGCTGGACGGCTGAGGAAACGGGCGACGGTCGCTGGCGAGTCCGCCAGCTCGTCCTCGGGCACGCGCAGGACGGTGCAGCCTGCGAGTTGCAGGTACACGTCGCGCTTATTGTCGCGTCGCACCGCGATGTCGTGGCCGTGGTAGTCGTCGCCGTCGGTCTCGACGACCAGGTTGTGGGAGGGCCAGAAGAAGTCGACGGTGTAGGGGCCGATGGGGTGGCCGACGAGCGGCTCCGGCAGGCCGTGCTTCGACACCGCTTTGAGGAAGGCACGCTCGAGGCCACTGCGGGTCGGGCCGATGCCGGCTCTGACGAGGCGGGCGAGGACGGCGGCGCCGGGGCCTTGTTGGCTCGTCAGCTGGTCCTTCTTGACGAGCTTCAGCACGAGCGCCTCGCTCGCGGCGCGCTCGACCTCGGCGTGGGGGCGGGTCGCTGCGAGGTCGCGGAGGGTGCGGATGGGGGTGGTGATGGGGAGGTCGTGGCGGGTGGTTGTCTCGAGGCTCGTCGCGTGGTGGAAGACGAGGCCCGGGCGGTTGCGGGGTGCCCTGTTGGTCGTCGTGACATCGACGAACGGCGGCAGTGAGGGGATGAGGCGCCAGACGCCCGCGGCTGAGCGATGGCTGAGGGCGGCGCCGTCGCCGGCGATGAGGAGGCCGACGTAGAGGCGGCCCCGGACCGGGATCGCGTCGTGCCCCACTGCGTAGCTCCCACGCTGGATCGTACGGAGGCGGCCGCCCCGCACTCGCTTCTCAAGCGCGCCGCGTCCGATTCCGAGCGTCAAGAGCTGCTCGCGGCTTACTACTCCGCCTTGGCGGTTGGCGATCCGAGCGATCGCCTCGTCCACGGAGCGATTTGCACGTTGTGCATCCATGTGACGTCAAACGTGCAAATCGCTCCCGGACATGGCCCGATTCTCCCCCCAAACCCCCGGCCGGGGCCCCGGCGTGACGAACTCGGCACACTTCCGCGGCATAACCGCCACGATCGAACCCACTCCCTCAATGCCCGCCGTTCTCAAGCCAATGCTGCTGGCAGGCGTCGGGATCACCTACACGGGCGGCGCGGCGCCGCCCGAGATCCAAGACCGGCTCACAGCCCTCGGCGCGACCAGCGGCACCGACGTTCTCGTCCACGCCGCCGCCCCACCAAAGGACGCGCAAGGCGTTCAGGCCGCCCTCGACGACGCCTGGGACGCCATCCGCGCCACCAAGCTCCCACCGAGCCCCGGCCTGATCGTCCTCCTCGCCCCGCCCCCCAAGGACGCGCATCACGCCGCGGCCCGCGCGGGGCTCGAGAATCTCGCCCGCACGCTCAGCATCGAGTGGGCGCGCTACGACATCCGCCCCGTGACGATCCACCAGGGCGCGGACCCGCACGCCACCGCCGAGCTCGTCGCCTTCCTCGCCTCGAAGGCCGGCGCCTACTACGCCGGCTGCGCGCTCACCCTTCGCCAGCCCAGGGCACCTCGACGGAGTCCTCCGTCGGCGAGTCGCGCGCGACGACGTACTCCGCCGGCTCCGTCTGCGAGCGGTTGACCACGATGTGGGTCTGGCGCGGCGGGACGTAGAGCATGTCGCCGGGCTCGACCGTCAGCCGCTCCTCGAGGTGGTCGCCCCACTGGATCTCGATGCTCCCCGAGAGCATGTAGAGCGCGCTCTCGCAGTTCGCGTGGTAGTGCGGCCGCGACTGCGTCCCCGCCGGGACGCGGAAGCGGCCCATGAACAGGTTCGTGGCATCGGTCGTGGCCTGGGAGATCTCCGATCCCCCGACCACGCCGCGCGGCGTCGCGCGCTCCTCTTCGGACGGCTTGACGAGTCTCATCTCACGTCGTCATTCCCGTGAACTGGCCGCCGGTGATGTTCAGCACCTGGCCGTGCACGAAGTTCGACCAGGGCGAGCAGAGGAAGAACACGCCGCCGGCGGCCTCCTCCGGCGTGCCCGTGCGCCCGAGCGGGATGAGCATCGACGCCATCCCGCGCATCTGGTCCGGGATGCCGAGCTGGACCTTCTGCCCGTCGATCTCCAAATGGTTCCCGTCGACCTTCGACGCCGTCAACCGCGTCTCGATCCAGCCGAACGCGACCGCGTTGACGTTGATCTTGAACTGGCCCCACTCCTTCGCCAGCGTCTTCGTCAACCCCACGACGGCCGACTTCCCGGCCGAGTAGTTCGCCTGGCCGGCGTTGCCCATCGTCCCGGAGATCGAGGAGACGTTGACGATCTTGCGGAACACCTCGTCGCCGCGCTCGCGCTCCGCCTTGGCCGGTTGGCGCAGGTGCGGCGCCGCGGCGCGGATCACGCGGAACGGCACGATCGTGTGGATGTCGAGCATCCGCTGGAACGCGTCGTCGGACAGCTTGTGGATCGGGGCGTCGCTCGTGTAGCCGGCGTTGTTGACGATGATGTCGATCTTGCCCCAGGCGTCGATCGCCGTCTGGACGAGCTCGTCGGGGGCGCCGGGCTTGGTGAGGTCGCCCGCGTAGACCACGGTCTCGCCCGCGATCTCGGACGCCGTCTGCTGCGCGACGTCGCCGTCGAGGTCGTTGACGACCACCTTCGCGCCGTGCTCGGAGAGCAGCTCGGCGGTCGCGCGGCCGAGCTGCTCTCCG
>DATHJG010000618.1:0-2345 GCA_035489875.1 Solirubrobacteraceae bacterium
AGCGGGTGCAGCGGAGGTAGTGGGTGCAGCGGACCTCTTGCATGCACGTGTGCGCGTGCGACGGTGCGCGCCGATCCACGCGCCGGCTGCGATGGCGCACAGCGTGCCGATGCCCTGCAGCGCCCTTCCGATCGCGACCGCTATGCCTTCCTCCCCGAGCAACTGGGCCGCGCCTTCGCCGCCGAATATCCGGCTGAACACGAGCAGCGACGCGCCAGCCGCCACCAGGGCCGTCCAGCGCGACGCGGCCTGCCACACGACGAGCGCTGGGCGCCATCCTGGACGTCGGTCGTGAGGATCGCCGACCTCGCGCAGCGGCGTGTCAGCGTGAGCTCAGTCCCAGGACCAGCGAAGCGACCGCCAGGGCGAGGAACATGGCCGGCTGCGGAAGGTGGCCGTACGCCTCGGCCCCGGCTGGCCGAGCTGTCCTACGCCAGTCCGTGCTCGAGCGCGCCCTTCACGCTCGCGTCGAGCGCGTTGAGGCGATAGAGCGCGAGCGCCTCGGCCGAGCCGAAGCGCCGCCCGGGCGCGCTGTCGGGCCCGTGGTGGGAGAGCACGCAGTGCAGGAGCGCGACGCGCCGCTCCGGCGCGAGCCCCGCCAGCCGCGGCTCCAGCAGCTGCTGGCCGAGCACGACGTGGCCGAGCAGCCGCCCCTCGTCCGACAGCCCGATCTCCGCCCCGTACGTGAACTCGCGCGTCTTCCCCAGGTCGTGGACGATCGCCGCGGCCAAGAGCAGGTCGGAGTTCAGACGCGGATGTAGCTGGCACGCCTCCAGCGCGAGCGTCGCGACCGCCACCGTGTGCTCCAGCAGCCCGCCGAGGTACGCGTGGTGACCGTTCCGCGTGCACGGGGCGCGCCGCCACTCGTCACGGAACGCGGCATCCCCGAGCAGCCCCTCCAGCAGCGCGCGGTAGCCGGGCTCGTGGACCTCGCGCGCGAGGTGCTCCAGGAAGCCGTCGAGCTCGTCGAGGTTGCGATAGGCGACCGGCAGGAACGCCGCGGGGTCGGCGCTCTCGGCGCGCTCGATCGCCCGTACCTCGACCTGCAGCTCGTCGCGGAAGCGCTCCACCCGCCCCTGCACGCGCACGAGGTCGCCGCGATCGAAGCGCCCGCCGAGCAGGTCGGCGTCGCGGAACACCCGCGCCGGCAGCGCGCTCGTGCGATCGCGCAGCTCCAGCGCCAGGTACGGCGCCCCCGTCCGCGCGGTCAGGCGGTCCTTGCGCGTGCACGCGTACACGCCGGCGATCTCGTCGCCGGCACGCAGCGCGCTGAGCTCCGCGGTGGGCACGCGCCCGATGATGGTGGGCCGGGCGGACGGCCCGGGCGGCCGCGGCGAGGTCCGCTACCGTGGACACGCATGCAGCCGCTGCGCTGGGATCGCCGCCCGAACGGGCTCCGTGCACCAGCGCTGGTGTGTGCCTTCAAGGGCTGGAACGACGCCGGGGAGTCCGCCTCCTCGGCGCTCACGTTCCTCGGCGCCGGCCTCGGCGCCGAGCGCTTCGCGGTGATCGACCCCGAGGAGTTCATCGACTTCCAGGCGACGCGGCCGACGGTCCGGCTCGTCGGTGACCAGGAGCGGGCGATCGACTGGCCCGACATCGAGGTCTACGAGGCCCGCGTCCCGCGCGCGCCGCGCGACCTCGTGATCCTGTCCGGGCCTGAGCCCGCCTACCGCTGGCGCACGTTCTGCGAGACGGTGATCGAGCTCGCCGAGGCGCTCGGCGTCCAGATGGTCGTCACGCTCGGCGCGCTCCTGGCCGACGTGCCGCACTCCCGCCCCGTCAACGTGACCGCGTTCGCGACCGACGACGCGCTGGTCGAGCGGCTCCAGCTCGAGCCGCCGACGTACGAGGGGCCGACGGGGATCGTCGGCGTCCTGCACGACGCGTGCGCGGCGGCCGGGATGCCGAGCGCGTCGATGTGGGCCGCGGTGCCGCACTACGTGGCGGTCGTCCCGAACCCGAAGGGCTCGCTCGCGCTCCTGCGCCGGCTGGAGAGCCTGATCGGGATCACGGTCGACGCGGCCGAGCTGGAGGACGCGGCCGCGGAGTACGAGCGCCAGGTCACGCGCGCCGTCGAGATGGACCCCGACGTGCAGTCGTTCGTCGAGAAGCTCGAGCGGGCCGCCGACGAGGAGGAGGGCCGCCCGGATCCCTCCCAGCTCCCGTCCGGCGACGTGCTCGCGCGCGAGTTCCAGCGTTTCCTGCGTCAGCGCGGGAACCCGCCGACCTAATCAAGGCGCTCACCCGAGCTTGCGAGGGTGAGTAAGCCGCACTCCGTTTACCCGCTCACCCGAGCTTGCGAGGGTGAGTAAGGCGCACTCGGGGTCGATTTACATGCCGTA
>DATHJG010000619.1:0-4661 GCA_035489875.1 Solirubrobacteraceae bacterium
GTGCCGGACTTGTACTCCCGGTCGCCCTTGAGGCAGTCGATCCGGCTGTCGTAGTCCGCGAGCGAGGTGTCGCCGGTGCCCGCCTCGGACACCTCATACGTGCCGGGCGCGACGTCCTTGGAGCCCTGCTCGCCGTCGCCCGCGGCAGCCTTGACCACCCCGTCGCCGACCTTGAGGTCGAACGTGCCGTCGTCGTTGGCCGGCACGAGGTCCTTGATCACCTTGATCGAGCCCTGCTTGCGCTGGTTGGTGATCGTGCACGTGACGTCGTCGTTCGAGTCCACGTGAACGGTGGCGAGCGAGGAGGTCGACCCCGACTGGCCGTTGTCGCACGCGATGCTCGCGTCGTACTTGTCCAGCGAGGTGCCGTTCGCGCCCAGCTCGGAGACCGCGTAGTCGCCCGGAGCCACCGTCTCGGAACCCGAATCGCCGTCGCCCGCCGCTGCCTTCACGACGTCGCCGCCGATCCGCAGGTCGAAGCGACCGGCGTCACCGGCCGGCTTGAGGTCCTTGACGACCGTCAGCTTGCCCGGAAGCCGGGTGTTGGTGATCGTGCAGACGATCGTGTCGTTGGAGTCCACCGCCACGCCGGCCAGCGACGCGCCCGAGCCGGACTTCACGACCGCGTCGCCGTCCTTGCACTCGATCTCCGAGTCGTACTTCGCCAGCGACGTGCCGGCCGCGCCCGTCTCCGAGACGGTGTACGCGCCCGGAGCGACGCTCGCCGAGCCGCTCTGACCGTCGGAGGCGCCCGCCTTGACGACCGTGGCGCCGACCTTCAGGTCGAACGTGCCGTCGTCGTCGTTCGGGACCAGATCCTTGATCACCTTGATCGTCCCGGTCCGGCGGGTGTTCGTGAACGTGCAGATGACGTTGTGGCCCTCGATCACCGGGACGCCGGACAGCGAGGTGGCCGTGCCGGACGCGACGATCGTGGCGCCGTCCTTGCACTCGATCGCCGAGTCGTACTTGGCGAGCGACGTGCCCGTGCCGCCGAGCTCGGCGACCGTGTAGCCGGTGCCGGTCAGCAGCGTGCGGGTGCCCTGCGCGAGGTGGCCGCCGTCATCGACGACCAGGTCGTTCCCGACCTTCAGATCGAACGTGCCGCCGTCGCTCGCCGGGTCGAGCACCTTGCGGACGGTCAGCTGGCCCGTCTTGCGCGTGTTCGTGAACACGCAGGTGATCGTCTCGCCGGACTGCGCGCGGAACGTCGCGGTCTGGCCGGCGCCGCTCGAGTCGGCGTCACCCGTGCACGCGATGCCGGTCAGGTTGAAGTCCGGGTGCCCGCTTTCGGTGGCGGTGTAGGTCCCCGGACTCACGGTCGTCGTATCGCTGTCGCCGTCGCTCAGGTTGAAGCTCCCCTTGCCGGGGATCGTCGAGGTGAACGCGAACGAGCCCGGGGCGCCGTCCGGCACCGTCTGCTTCTTCACCTTGATCACGGCCGGCTTGTAGTTGCCGAACTTCAGGCCGCTGACCGTGCCGCCGCCGGCCAGGCTGACCGCGAACTCGCAGTCCTCCGTCGCGCTCGCGGGCGCGCCCTCGCCATGGGTCGGGTCCGAGCAGGCCCAGCCCTCCGTCGCGCGCGGGTTGCCGGCCGGGCTCGCCAGATCCTCGCGCACCTTGTAGTTGCCCGCGGGCAGGTTCGTCAGGGTCCAGCTCCCCAGCGGGGCGCTGGCCGACGACCCGTCGGCCGTGAACGTGCTCGGCTCACCGGCATCGAACGCGTTGTTGTCGTTCTTGTCGGCGTAGACGCGGAAGCCCGCCAGGCCGTTCTCGCCGGCGTCCTGCTGGCCGTTCGCGTTGACGTCGTGGTACTTGGTCCCGTCGATCGAGCAGGAGCGCGCGACGATCGGCTTGGGAGCGATGAAGTCCTTCAGGTCGGACGTGAACGGCGACGAGGAACGCGTATGCAGCTGGAGTTGCCCGAAGTCGAAGCAGCTGTCGCCCTGGTTGAGCGCGGCGAGCACCTTGCTGAGGTTGAGCGCGGCCTCACCGAACGTGTCGGGCGTGGAGAACTTCGCCGGCGACGGATCCGTGGCGGGGTTGTTGTCGCCATCGAGGTTGAAGTCGAGGTAGTTGTCGATCTCCCCGGTGTTCATCGCGCCCTGCGCGATGGTGTTGCCCGACGCGTCCGTGCTGAGCGCGCCGGTGGGGCTCCAGCTGCCGATCTTGCCCTGCGGACAAGCGGCGGGCCCCGGCTTGCTGGGGTTGGATTGCCAGCGCCAGGCCTCCACTCCGACGTCGCCCGCGCCTCCGTGCAGCTCGAACGTGACGATCACGTCCCCGTTGCGGCGACACGGGATCACCGTTCCCATGCTGTTCGTCCACGTCGTGGCCTGCTGGTTGAGCTCGAAGTTGTAGAACGTGGTGCCGTCCGCCGCCTCCCGGAACAACGAGAGGTAGAGGTAGACGTTCGCGGAGACGGGATCGGAGACCGTCCACGCTCCGAGCACGTCCGCCTTGCCGGGCGACACCGCCGACTGCTGGAACGTCCAGCCGTCGGGCTCCTCCTCCTTGCCCTGCTTGAACCAGGTGTCCTGGAGTCCGCTGCCGTCCGGCAGCTTCTGAAGCTTGGGCGACGCCGCGTAGTTCTGCCAGTCGGTGCGCGCGGGAAGCGCCACGTAGTCGGGATCTCCAGGGAGCGGCGTCTTCTGGTTGCCGTCAGCCCCCTGGAAGGTCGAGCCGGTGAGTGGAGCCGGTCCTCCGTTGAGCGGCGTGCCCGCGAGGGCGCCCTGCGCGAAGAGCGAGCTGAAGCCGAGCGCTGCGAGGAGAACCGCTGCGAGCGTGAGTGAACGAGCGCGTGCGGAACGCGACCCCTGATGGGACATGCTGAGCCTCCCTGCCGAGGATGAAGCCGAGCGGAGGCACCTGGGGTCCCGGCGGAGCGCGTTCCTTCCTTGGACGCTCCGCTGGCGATGCCGTCGCTCGAGTTGAGAGCACGGCGAGTATGTGGCCACATGTCCGGGTGCGCAATCGAACACCTGTCGACGGCGCTAAAGCCCGTGCGCCGGCATGCCGACAAGCCGCGGCTTGCAGACGAGCCCCGGCTCCCTAGAATCGAGTCCATGGATCTCGAGGAACGCACGCTCGAGACCGTCGGCGAACGCTGCGAGGAGTGCGGGGCGAAGCTGACGGAGGCCGAGCTCAAGACCGCCATGGAGTCCGGCGGGCCGACGTTGTGCATCGTCCACGCGGTGGAGTCGGAGCCGCTGGACCTCGACGAGCCCGCCTGAGCTACGGCTCGAGCACGATCTTGCCGAACTTCGCGCCGGCCTGGAAGCGCGCGTAGGCGTCGGCGACCGCGTCGAGCGGGAACGTCGCGCAGACCGGGACGCTCAGGTCGCCCGAGGCGAAGCCCGGGAGGACGGCGCGCTCGACGCGGCGAGCCGCGTCCGCCTTCTCCTCCAGCGAGCGCGCCCGCAGCACCGAGCCGTGGATCCGCGCCCGCTTGCCCATCAGCACGTGCAGGTTCAGCTCCACCTTGGCGCCGGCGCCGACCCCGATCACGCACACGCGTCCGCATTCGGCGAGCGCGTTCAGGTTGCCTGGCATGTTCGGCGCGCCGACCAGCTCGAGGATGAGGTCGAACGGCCCGTGCTCCTCGAAGCCTGCGGGCTCGAGCGCGTTGACCCCGAGCGCCGCGATGCGCTCGCGCGCGGCGGGATCGCGCACCGTGGCGGTCACGCGCGCGCCGGCCATGGTGGCGAGCTGCACCGCCGCCATGCCCACGCCGCCGGCGGCGCCGTGCACCAGCACGCGCTCGCCGACCGTCAGGTCGGCCTGGCTGAAGAGCGCGTCGTGGGCGGTCGTGAACGTCTCGGGCACGCCGCCGGCCGCGGTCCAGTCGAGCTCGTCGGGCACGGGCATCGCGGCGCGCTCGTGCACGAGCGCCAGCTCGGCCTGCCCGCCGCCGCCGACCACCGCCATCACGCGGTCGCCGAGCTCGAAGCGCCGCGCGCCGCGGCCGAGCGCCACGACCTCGCCGGCCAGCTCCAGCCCCGGGATGTCGGGCGGGGAGCCCGGGGGCGCGGGGTAGCCGCCCCGGAGCTGGTGGATGTCGGCGCCGTTCAGGCCGGCGGCGCGGACGCGGACGAGCAGCTCGCCGCCCTGCGGCTCGGGGTCGGGGTGCTCCTGGACCGCGATCTCACCATCGCGAATGGTCGCGGCGCGCATGGTCGCGATGCTTGCACACGAACGTGCCGCGCGTGCGCCGTGGCGTGGCATTAACAAGGATTTGCCCGGGTATTGGGCGAAGGTAGTGGGCTGACGATCCGTCAGTCCGGTAGAAGGCTTCCATCGTGCCGCTGCCACATCCCAGCCTGCTGCCCGTCCCGCCGCTCTGGCGGGAGAGCCGGATCGGGTTGGAGTGGGCGGCGCTGCGCCGCTCGGACGTGTACCGCGGGGCCGGCGTGCCGTCCGGCGCGGGCCGCGGCATCCTGCTCATCCCCGGCTTCATGGCCGGCGACGGCTCCCTCGGCACGCTGACGCAGTGGCTGCGCGCCGCCGGCTGGCACACCAAGCGCGCCGGGATCCGGGCGAACGTCGCGTGCTCGGAGGCCGCCTGCACGCGCCTGGAGCAGCGGCTCGAGGCGCTCGCGGAGCGCACCGGGCAGCGCGTCACCCTGATCGGCCAGAGTCGCGGCGGCGTGTTCGCGAAGGCG
>DATHJG010000620.1:0-3354 GCA_035489875.1 Solirubrobacteraceae bacterium
CTCACCGACTACCGCGACCAGTTCGGCGAGCTCGATCCGCTCGGCGTCGCGTCGTTCTTCGCCGGCCAGGTGATCGGCTCGATCGCCGAGCGGACCGCCGTGCGCAAGGTGCTGTCCGGAATGGCCGCCGACCTCCTCCCCGGCCGGGACGACGGCGGTGAGCTGCTGGACCGCGAGGAGCAGCTCGAGCTGCTGCGCTGGCGCCAGGAGCACATCCTCCAGGGCGTCGCGCGGCGGTTGAAGGGCGGGATAGACAGCGGGAACGACCCGTTCGACGTGCTCGTCGACTGCCAGGACCACGTCGTCGCCGCCGCCCGGGCGTGGGTCGACAAGGTGGTGCTGGACGCGTTCGCGGACGCCGTCGTGCGTTGCGAGGACCCGGCGCTGCGCCCGGTCCTGGATCGCCTGTGCAGCCTCTACGCGCTGTCGCGGGTGGAAGCCGAGCGCGGCTGGTACCAGGAGCACGGTCGGCTGACGGCGGCGCGCTCCAAGGCGGTGATCAAGGCGGTGAACGCACTGTGCGCGGAGCTGCGGCCCGACGCCGGGCTGCTGGTCGAGGGCTTCGGCGTGCCGATCCCGGCGTCCGCCGCCATGCTCGAGCGCGCGGCGTGACCCGCCTGCCGCGCGCCGAGCGCGAGCGCCAGACGCTCGCGGCCGCGGGGGCGCTGTTCGCCGAGCGCGGCTTCGCGGCGGTCACGATGGACGAGGTCGCCGCGCGCGTGGGCGTGACCAAGCCGCTGCTGTACGCCTACTTCGGCAACAAGGAGCGGCTCTACCTCGCGTGCATGGAGCCGGCCGGGGAGGCGCTCGTCACCACGGTCGCGGCCGCCGTGCGCGACACGGCGACGCCGGCGGAGGCGCTGCGCGCCGGCGTGCACGCGTTCTTCGCGTTCGTCGACCGTGACCGCAGCGCGTGGCGCGTGCTGTTCGACGAGTCGCTGCCGGCCGGCGCGGAGCCGGCGCGGCGCGCGGCCGAGCAGCGCGACCGGCTACGCGGTCTCGTCGCCGCGGCCCAGCTCGCGCGCCTGCCCGCGGAGCGGCGGGAGGCGGCGCGGCCGCAGGTCGAGGCGCTGTCGGCCGCGCTGCTGGGCGCGGCCGAGGCGCTCGCGCGCTGGTGGCTGCGGACCGAGGCGATGCCCGCCGCCGGCGCGGCGGAGCTGCTCGTCCGCACGCTGGAGCCCGGGCTGCGCGCCCACGCGCCGGCGGGGTGACCCGGCTCACCCCGCCGGGGGGTTCTGCTCCCGGGCGGCGGCTGATCGGATGACGGCCTGATGACCGGTCACGGACCCGACCGCGCGTCGCTCTCGTTCTGCGAGGAGCTGGCGGGCTACATCGACTTCGAGGAGACCGACTACGAGGCGGCGTTCCGCGCCGGCGAGGCGGCCGGACGGCGCCTCTCGGTCCAGCTCCGGATCTGCACCGACGACGTCGACCGCTTCATCGCGGACGCGCGCCACGTGGCGCGCGTGACGGGCTGGGTGCGCGGCGACGCGCTCGGCGGGCCGCTCGAGGTCGAGGACGGCGAGTTCAACGTGGTCGTCCAGCCGGACGGCGGCCGCCGCATGGACTACCGCCTGCGCTTCCACGACGCCGCCGATCGCCCGCTCACGCTCGTGGGCCGCAAGGACCTCCCGCTCGATCCCGACGGCGCGGCGTGGACGCTGTACACCCGCCTGCTCGCCGGCCACGTCGATGCGGCGGCGCCGGTGATCGCCACCGGGATCCTGCACATCCTCCCCGGCGGCTTCGCCAAGCAGCTCACCACGTTCCGCGTCGACCCGCCGCTGCGGCTCGACGCGCTGGCGCGCTTCGGCGCCCTGCTCGCCGGCGACCTGTGGGAGACCTACCGCTGAGGCTCCACCACCAGCTCCATCAGCAGCCCGTCGTGCCAGCCGCCGCCCTCGACGTCGCGCTCGTAGCGGCGCATGACGCCGACCCGGCGGAAGCCGGCCTTCTCGTAGGACCGGATCGCCGCCGCGTTGTCGGCCGCGGGGTCGATGGTGATCCGGTGGTGCCCGCGGTCGTCGACGAGGTGGCGCACGACGCGGCGCACCGCCTCGGTCCCGATGCCGCGGCCGTGGAACGCCGGGTCGACGAAGATGTCGATGCCGGCGTGGCGGTACTTCTGGTCGAGCTCCTCCGAGAACTGGACCATGCCCGCGATCGTGCCGTCGACCTCGATCGTCAACCGGGTCGACTCCGGGTCGTCGGTCAGCGGGAAGCCGTCGTCGGGCGCGTCCCACCAGCGCCTGACCTCGGGCGTGCCGTGGATCCGCAGCAGCTCGTCGACGTCGGTCTCGGCGAGCGGGCGGAGTACGAGGTCGTGCACCCGTCGAACCTAGCGTCCTCGACCAAGACTAAGGGTGATGTCGAGGTCGAGCATTGCCGACTTCGGTGCCGATGCCGGCAGCGCCGCGATACTGCTACGCCGATGCTCTCCCCCGCGCGCATGGGCGCCATCGTGCTCGCCGCGCTGGCGGCCGGCGCCGCCGTGGTCGCGGTCGTGCTCGCGAGCGACCATCAGGACGCCAAGGCCGTGTGGGCGGTGTTCGGGCCGGTCGTCGGCTGGAGCTTCATCGGCACCGGCCTGTACGCGTGGTGGCGGCGGCCGGAGAGCCGGACCGGCGCCCTGATGATCCTGCTGGGCTTCGCCTGGTTCCTGTTCACGCTGAGCGCCTCGAACTCGCCGCTGCTCTACACGTTCGCGCTGGTCGTCGGCGGGCTGTGGGGCGGCGTGTTCCTGCACATCGGGATGAGCTTCCCCTCGGGCCGCCTCGCGTCCGGACTCGATCGCGCGCTCGTGCTCGCCGGCTACGTGATCTTCCCGCTGGCGTTCGTCCCGTCGTACCTGTTCGCGGGGCCGGACGAGCTCGGCTGCGACGACTGCCCGGACAACCTGCTGCTGATCCGCGCCGACGCGGACGTGTCGAACGTCCTCGTGGCGCTCGGCGCGCTGCTCTACGCCGGCCTGTTCACGCTCGTGCTCGTCCGCGCGATGCGGCGCTGGCGGGCCGCCGCACCGCTCGAGCGGCTCCAGCTCACGCCGGTCTACACGTGCGCGCTGCTCACGTTCCTGCTCGTGACCGTGGCGCAGGCCGGGGGGGCGACGCCGCCCGGTGGGCCGCGTTCATCTCCACCGCGCTGATGCCGTTCGCGTTCCTGGGCGGCCTGCTGCGCAGCCACGTCTCCAAGCTGGACGCCGAGCTGCGCGACCGCCTGGAGGAGCTGCGGGCGTCGCGCGCGCGGCTCCTGGAGGCGGGCGACGCCGAGCGGCGGCGGCTGGAGCGCGACCTGCACGACGGCGCGCAGTCGCGGCTCGTCGGGCTCGCGCTCCTGCTCGGCACCGCGCGGAGG
>DATHJG010000621.1:0-4300 GCA_035489875.1 Solirubrobacteraceae bacterium
ATCTGCCTGCACGACATCCGCCTCGCTTGCGGCGGCGGTGGAACGGGCGAGGCGGGCGAGGGCCTGACCGCGATCGCCCTCGGCCCAGCTGCGCCGCGCTCCGGCGAGGTTGCGCACGGCCCGCGTGCGGTCCGCGCCGTCCAGCCGTCGCACTGCCGTGTTCGCCTGCGCGAACGTCGCATCCGGGCGCTCGGACGGCACGATCACGGTGTTCGACGCCGGCGACTCGGCACCCGAGGCGTCTACCGCGACGACGTCGTACGCATAGCGCGTACCCGAGCGCGCGTAGCGGTCCACGAAGAACTCCTCCTGGGTGGTGCCGATCCGCGTGGCGTCACCCTTGGTCTCCAGGTCCACGAGCTCTCCGCCCAAGAGGACGGGTGCGAGCGGGACTTCGGGCACTCCGCCGTTCGGAAGCGCCGGACGCCTGGCCGCGCGAACGCGTGTGACGCCGTACTCCGAGCGCAGCACGCGATAGCGGCTGGCGCCCGGCGAGGGCTCCCACGAGACGACGGTCCCGCAGGACTGGACGTCGGCGATCACTCGCTGCGGCGGCGACGCGGTCGAGTCCGCGACCTGAGCCGCGCGAGCGCCGGACGCCTGAGCGGCGGGCGGCTCGCACGGCGACGCGTCCAGGCTGCGCCACACGGCGGTCCCCTTCGCGTGGTTCGCGCTGCCGATGAACCCGCCCGCGGGCGTCGAGGCGAGGGTCCGCGCGCCGAAGTTGTAGAGGCCCTTGCCGAACGCGTTCCGCGTCACCGGCCACCAGTACACGCCGTCGCAGGTCCCGTACATGTCGAAGCCGAACTCCAGCCCCAGCAGCAGGTTGACGACGGGCACGTTCCGGAACGCCCAGCTCCAGTCGTTCGTGCCGACGTAGAGCGCGCCGCCGTGCGTCTCCTGGCGCCAGAAGTGCCCGTTGAAGACATTGCCGAAGCCGTCGGGAAGCCCCGAGATGGGGAACCTCAGCACGCCGCCGCCCGTCCAGCGCGCGTTGCCCGTGACGACCTCGAAGTCGTCGTTGCGGTCGATGCGGATCAGCTCGGAGCTGGGGTACACCTGCGCCCACCCGCTGGCGCCGACGTACAGGCGGTCCTTGAACACCTGCATGGAGATGACCGAGACGATCGCGGTCCCCCTCCCCGCGCCGTCCGTGACGACGGGCACGAACCGCGCGGGAGACTCCATGTTGGTCTTCCACACGGAGTACCCCCGGTCGAACGACCCGGCGCCGACGTACAACGAGCCGTTGAAGGTCTCGAGCTCGTACACGGACAACGTCTCCGGGCTCACCTGCACGAACGAGGGCGACTCCGACCACGGCTGCTCCACCTCGAGGATCACGCCGTCGCCGGTGAGCCCGCCGCCCGCCGTGACGAACAGCCGGCCGTCATAGCTCGCCATCGCGCGGTAGCCCATCGCCTGCTGGGGCCCGAACGGGGTCCGGAGCACGCCCGGGGCGCCGTTCAGGGCCTCGAACGTCGTGCCGTCGGTGGTCCGCAGGATGCGCGGTGGATGGCTCTCGGCGAGCTCGGGGATGTACTCGTCGGTCGTCACGCCCGCGACGTAGAGCGACTCCGTGCCGTCGGGCGCGCGGTGGACGATCATGTTCCGGAACCCGAGGTCGCGCGCGACGAACTTGCCCGGGGCGCGGGGGTTGGGGATGTCGGCGGGCGACTGGTAGACGCGCGTCCACGTCGCCGTGGCCGGATCGAAGCTCCAGATCTCCGCCCGGAGATCCATGTCGTACCGGTCCGGCGGGCAGTCGACCTCCGGGAAGCCGGTGGGCGGCGACTTGTAGTAGCCGGGGGCGTAGAAGTCGACCGTGGCGTTCTCGACGCAGAGCTGGTTGCGCCCCGTCCCCACGTACAGCTTGCCCTTGAACCACGCCATCGACCACGAGTAGCTGTTCGCGGCCGAGCCGAACCCGTCCTTGGCGATCATGCTCGTCCCGGGGGGCGTGGCCCCCGCGCCGGCGGGCGCCGCGCCCAGTGCGGTGCAGACGATGACCGCGGCGAGCAGCAGCGGTCGGAGTGGATGGCGATGCACGTGGACTCCCCTTCCCGTCAGCCGAGGACCGCTCGGCGCGGCACCAACGTGTGGAGCAGCTCGGCCGCGCCGGCCGGGCCGGGCGCCTCGGCGAGCCGCGCCGAGACGCGCTGCGCGGCAACGCGATAGCCCGGGTCGTCGAGCACCCGCTCGACGGCCGCGCGCAGGCGCTCGGGCGTGCAGCGTCGAGCGGAGAGGCGCACGCCGACGCCCGCCTCGACGACGCGCCGGGCGTTGTCGGGCTTGTCCCACGTGGTCGGCACGACCACGAGCGGCACCCCCGCGCGCAGCGCCGCCATGATCGTGGCCGGGCCGCCCGTCGTGACCACGGCGCGGCAGCGCGGCAGCAGCTCGGCGTGGCTGAGCCAGCGCGCGACGTGGACGTTCGGCGCCGGGGGTCCGAGGCCGAGCGCGTCGGGGTCGCGCGAGCGCCCGGTGGTGAGGAGCGCCTCCACGGGCGCGCCGGCCAGCCCGCGTGCGGCCGCCCGCAGCACGTACGGCTCCTGGTGGTGCGACGTGCCCTCGGTCACGTGCACCCACGGCCGGTCGCGCGGCAGCGCGTCGAGCCAGGCCGCGCGCTCGGGCTCCTCGGGCGGGTGCCACAGGCAGTAGCCCGTGTAGTGCACGCGGTCGCTCAGGTCCCGGCGCCCGTAGTCGAGCTCGGGGAGGCTGGGCACCAGGTACAGCGGCAGGCGGCCGGTGAACGCGTTCACCGAGCACCCCATCGGCGGCAGGCCGTCGGCGGCGCGGAACTCGTCGATCCGCCGGCGCATGCCCGCGGCGACCACGTCGGTCGCGCGCGTCAGGAGCGCGGCGACCGCCCGGTCGCGCCGGCTCCGCGGCGGCTTGAGGCCGAAGCCCCACGGCGGCGCGTCCGGGCCGGGGATGAGCGGGCCCATGAACGTCGACGACCCCGCCACCGGGATCGGGGCCGCCTCGCCCAGGACGACGATCGGCCCCCACATCGACAAGTCGCAGACCAGCACGTCGGGGCGCCAGCGGTCGAGGATCGCCCGCAGGTCGCCGACCTGGTCCGGGATCGTCTCGACGAGCCACTCGCGGAACGCCTGACGCTGGACCCGGAGCGACTGGCGCCGGCCGCCGGTCCTGCGCTCCATCGCGAGCGTGCGCTCCCACGCGCGCCGGACGCGCTCGAACCCGAAGAACGTCAGCCCTTGGGACTCGATCATCGCCCGCCGCTCGGGCGCCGTGTAGAACGCGACCTCGGCGCCGCCGTCGCGCAGCGCGGCGGCGATGCTCATCTGCGGCAGCACGTGGCCCTCGAACGGCCAGCAGCAGAACAGGAAGCGGGCGCTCACCGGACCGCTCCCGCCCGCACCGTGACGTAGTAGCCGAGCCGGCCGGCCGGGATCGCGTCGTCGATCAGGTAGGCGAGGAGATGGACGCCCATCAGCGCCCGGTAGACCCGTGGCCAGCCGAGCAGTGCCTTGACGAGCACGAGGATCGCCAGGTGGAAGAGCTCCGCGAGGCCGAGCCCGGACCGCGCCACGCGGTCGACCGCGAAGCGCGGGCCGAGCAGGTCGCGCAGCTCGTCGGCGCCGAAGTGGCGATGGGTGTCCGAGGCGGAGTGCTCGGCCGCCTCGAGCGGCGGCCAGGACGGCCACCGCCGCCGCAGTGCCGGATAGACGTTGAGCGAGTCGAGCCGGGCGAGCAGTCCGCGGTGCGGAACGCTCACGATCAGCACGCCGCCCGGCCGCAGCACGCGCCGGAGCTCGGCCACCACGGCGGACGGGTCGGCGACGTGCTCGAGGACGTCGAGCATCACCACGGCGTCGACGGCGCCGTCCTCGATCGGCAGGTCGCCGGCGTCGGCGCGCAGGATCGGCACGTGCGGGAAGCGGCGACGTGCCTCGGCGAGGTGCGCCGCGTCCTGCTCGACGCCGATCACGAGCCGGTCCTTGCCCATCAGGGCGGCCGTCCCGTAGCCGAATGCGCAGCCGACGTCGAGCACGCGCCTGGCGTCGTCCGGCAGCCACCGGCGCGCCCGCCCCCACCGACCCACGTACGACAGCAGCCGCGGACGGCCCGGTGCGTTCGTCGGCCCGAGTGCGTCGAGCGCGGTTGTGTCGCCCGCCTGCATCACGGCCATCGCACGCCGCCCTCCACGGGGACCTGCGCCGGCAGCAGCGCCTCGAGCAGCTCGGCGGCGCCGGCCGGACCGGGGGCCTCGGCGAGCTGTGTCGCGATCCGCTGCGCCGCTTCGCGGTCGCTCGGGTCGCCCAGCATTCGC
>DATHJG010000622.1:0-2661 GCA_035489875.1 Solirubrobacteraceae bacterium
TTCACCTGGGCGGCGAGCTGCTGCGCCTGCGCGACGAGTGCTGCCTTCTGATCCTTCGGCGCGGCCGCGACGGTCTTGCCGAACGCGTTCTGCTCCGCTCGCACGGTCTCGAACGCGCCGATCGCGGCGCGACGTGCGGCATCCGCGGCGACGGCCTCGTCGACGAGCTCGAGCGGCTCGCCCCGCGACCGCTGCGACCGCCGCACGACGTCGGGACTGTCGCGGAGCAGCTGGGGGTCGATCACACAACCCATCCTATTGAGCGCTGGACGGCGGCTAGCCTGAGGGCATGACGCCCGCCGCCGCCACCGCTCGGCGGGCCGCCGTGATCTACAACCCGACGAAGGTCGACGTCGCGAAGCTGCGCAACACCGTGGCGACCGCGGAGAGCGCCGGCGGGTGGGCGAAGAGCCTCTGGCTCGAGACGACGGAGCACGACCCCGGTGTCGGGCAGGCCGCGACGGCGCGCGAGGCCGGCGTGGATGTCGTGCTCGCCGCGGGCGGGGACGGCACCGTGCGCGCGGTGGCCGAGGGCCTCCGCGGGTCCGACATCGCGCTGGCCCTGCTTCCCGCAGGCACAGGCAACGTGCTCGCGCGCAACATGGATCTCAACGTCACCCACCTCGATGACTCGGTCGGAACGGCGTTCACCGGCAAGGACCGCCGCATCGACCTCGGCATCGTCGAGATCGAGCGCGAAGACGGAACGAGGGAGGAGATGGCTTTCGTCGTGATGGCCGGGCTCGGCCTCGACGCCAAGATGATCGCCAACACCAACGACGAGCTGAAGCGGCGCGTCGGTTGGCTCGCCTACGTGGATGCGATCGTCCGGTCGATGCGGGACAGCCAGAAGCTGCGGGTGCGGTACCGCATCGACGAGGGCGAAGAGAAGACGATGAGCGCGCACACCGTGCTGGTCGGCAACTGCGGCACCCTTCCGGGCAACGTGCTGCTGCTGCCCGATGCGGAGATCGACGACGGCGTCTTCGACATCGTCGCGCTGCGGCCCGAGGGGTTCTTCGGCTGGGCGCAGGTCTGGGTGAAGATCTTCTGGGAGAACGGGGTGCTGCGCCGCAGCTCGGTCGGCCGCAAGCTGGTCGCCGGGCTCGGTCGCGAGATCCGCACCCTGCGCTATCTGAAGGCGTCGACGATCACCGCACGACTGGATCGTGCCGAGGAGTTCGAACTCGACGGCGACGAGTACGGCAAAGCCGTCGCCTTCCGCGCGCACATCGAGCCGCTCGCCCTCGCGGTCCGCGTTCCCGCCGATCGCGAGCTCGAGCGTCCGACGGTCGCGGTTCAGGATGCCGCGGTCGCCTGACCCGCGTCCGCCGGCTCGGCCGCGACGGGCCGGCGATCCCATCGCCACGCCAGCACGGCGAGCAGCGCCAGGCCGGCGGCCGACGCACCCACGAACAGCGGGGTGCTGAGCAGGAACAGCTGGTAGCCACCGTAGGACAGGCGGTTGATCGCCTCGTACTCCTCCTCGGCGAGCTGAACGCCGCCGTTCTCGGTGTAGAAGGTGTTCGCCTGGAACTGCCAGTCGCTCGAGATCCACAAGAAGACGACCGCTGTCACGGCCGTGGCCGCCGCCAGGGCGACGAGCCCGATAAGGGGTGCCCGGCGTTCACTCACGACGTCTCCCCGGCCGGATCGCCCAGAGCACGAGCCAGAGGCACATTCCGATGAGCGCTGCCGTGAGAAGGGGCGCCAGGAGCGCTTCGACGAACTGGTAGGCGAACACATCGCCGGACGTGCCGCGCGCGTAGCTGTTGCCGTACGGGTCATCCTGGAGACGCCGCCAGAGCAGGAGCGCCGCGCCGGCCGCAAAGCCGATGCTCACCAGCAGCAGCGCGAGGCGGAACGGGTTGCGGCTGTGGGTTTCGAATTCGGCGTCGGTCACGGGGGATGTCGTGTCCGGCCCAGGTGCCGACGCAACCTGCTCGACGGCTGGCACGGCGGCCGCTCGTGGCTCGGGTGCCTCGGGCGACGCGATGACCGGCGTCGGCTCGGTCCCGTGCCGGGGTGTGGTGCGTGGCTGGCGCCCGCTGTGCACCGCGGGATCGTAGCCGCGCTGGAACACCGGATCGAACCGCGGGTCGACCCCGGCATCCCGGTCGCCGGCCATCAGTCGGGTTCCCCGGAAATGAGCCCGCGCAACCAGTCGCGCGCCTCGATGAACACCTCATCACCGTAACGCGAGACGTATTCGATGGCCCGCTGGTCGGCGCGCGGGTACGAGCCGAGGAACGTCACGTTCGGGCTGAAACGCTTGAGCCCGAGCAGGGCGTCGGCGACGCGCTCGTCGAGGATGTGCCCGTCGAGGTCGACGACGAATCTGTACCGGCCGAGCGAGTCGCCGATCGGACGCGACTGCAGCAGGCTCAGGTTCACCCCGCGCGTCGCGAACTGCTCGAGCATCTCGACCAGGCCGCCCGGTTGGTCGGTCGGCAGTTCGACGATGACGCTCGTCTTGTCGGCGCCGGTGCGCGGCGGGATCGCGCGCGTGCTGCTGACCAGCACGAACCGGGTGACGGCGTTCGGGTTGTCGCCGATCTTCTCGGCGAGCACCTCGACCGGGTGCTCGGCGTCGATCCCCGGCGGCGCGACCGCGGCATCCGCCACCGAGCCCTCGGCAAGCAGTTGCATCGCCGCCGAGAC
>DATHJG010000623.1:0-2618 GCA_035489875.1 Solirubrobacteraceae bacterium
CTTCGCGAGCGTCTCGCACGCCGTGACGGCGACACCCTGCATCTTCGAGTTGAAGTCGCAGGGTGTCGCCGTCACGGCGTGCGAGACGCTCGCGAAGGGCGACGAGCAGATCGCGGAGCTGCGCGAGGCGCGCGACATCGCTGAGGGCTTGCGCGAGTCGGCGAAGGTTGCGGCGTGGGCTGCGAATAAGGACCGGGAGGAACTCGCGCGGCTGATCGACTGGAGCTTCCGACGCGAGCTCGCTGAAGGGTACGCATCTGAACCAAGGAGCTACAGATGACGACGGTCACGTATGACCACGTTTCGCAACGCGCTGTCTCACTGGCGCGCGCGAACGAGATCCGCTCGCAAGGCAGCGAGTTCCGGCACCGCGTCAAGCGGCTCCCCCGAGCAGACGCACTCGACCACGTCGCCGCGATCCTCACCAGCACGGACCTCCCGGCGTGGGCTGGAGCGATCCGCACCGGGCACCTGATCGAGAGCGTCCACGCGATCGGGCCCGGCAAATGCGATCGCATCCTCCGCGTCGCCGGAGTCCGGGGCGACCGCAAGATCCGCGACCTCACTGACCGCCAACGCACCACGATCGCGGGGCTCCTCGGCTGCCGGCAGCACGACACGCGCGCCGTCCTCGACATCATCGGCATGGAGGCGGCGGCGTGAACCTGCACGGCGCCACGCGTGACCTCGTCGACTGCCTGCGGTTCTTCAACGACGAGCACAAGCGCATGGGACTCCCCGCGCTCGAGCACGCCGACCTGACGTGGCAGGAGCGGCAGCACGAGCTCGATGTTCGCGTGAACCAGGTCGCCGCGGAGACGCACCAGTTCGGCCGGCCGTCGCAGGGGATGCTCGACGCGTTGGGCGCGCACGTCCTCGCGTGCAAGCTCGCGGTCGCTCGCGCTGAGGAACTCGAGGTCTCCGCTGGGGATTCGGGGCAGCTCGCAGCGTGACCGTCCTGTCGTTCACCGTGTACGGCGTCCCGCAACCCGCCGGGTCCAAGAGGGCTTTCCCGAACCGCAAGACGGGCGGCGTGATCGTGACTGATGACGCCGCCGGCTCCCGCCCGTGGAAGCAGGAAGTCGCGCGCACCGCGCAGGCGTCCGTGACCTCGGACGGGTGGCCGCGCGCGACGCGCGAACCCGTCCGGCTTGACGTCACGTTCGTCATCCCTCGCCCGAAGGGGCATCACGGGACGGGCCGGAACCTCGGGACCGTGAAGGGCTCGGCGCCGGCGTGGCCGGGTGTGAAGCCGGACGCGACGAAGCTGCTCCGGGCGGTTGAGGACGCGATGGCGGGGATCGTGTACTACGACGACGCGCAGGTCGTGCAGCAGGCCGTGTACAAGCGGTACGGGCACCCCGCGCGCGTCGAGATCACCGCGACGCTCTTGCCGGCGTCCGTCGCTCAGGCGCAGGAGGCGGCGCTGTGAGCATCGGCGGCCGCACAGAGTGGTGGGCGAAGGACTGCGCGTTCAACGGCCGTGAGCTGAACGTCGAGCTCGGTGAGGAGTTCGGGCCGGCCGGGCTCGCCGTGATCGACCAGCTCAACGCTGACGCTAAGAAGCAGCGCAACGGCGGCGTGGTCCGCACCGGGTACCGGAGCCTCGCCCGCACGTGCTTCCTCGAGAGCGCCGAACTTACACGCAGGATCGTCGACAAGGCCGCCGAGATCGGGGCGCTCGACGACTACGAGCCGGACGACGACGGACGCCGATTCACCGCACGGGTCTCGGGATTCACGTCCGATCAACAGCACGCGCAGGCGGCTGCCCGGCAACAAAACAAGCGCGATCGGGACGCCACCGCATGGGGCGTGACGGAGCGTGACGACACCGTGACGGAGTGTGACGACCGTGACGAAGCGTTACCTACAGAACAGGACAGAACAGAAGAGAACCCCAATACGTCGAGCCAGCTCGACGAGATGCGGACCGTCAGGGACCTGTTCGGTTACTGGCAGCAGCAGTGCCGGCACCCCCAGGCCAAGCTGACGAGGGACCGTGGCCGCAAGGTGCTGGCCCGGCTCCGTGAGGGCTACACACCGGAGCAGGTCCAGCAGGCGATCGACGGCGCCGCACGGGCCGCGTTCGTCAACGACGACGGCAAGCGCTTCGATGACCTCGAGTTGATCTGCCGCAACGGCAGCAAGCTCGAGGACTTCATCGGCCGCGCCGCCAAGGCCAACGGCACGGGGCCCGGGTTCAACGCCGCGTCGTTCGTCCGCTCGTTCGACACCCCGGGCGGTGCGGCCGCGTGATCGCCGAGATCGACACCACGCTCCAGGACGCCGAGTTCTCCGCGGTCGGCAGCGTCCTGCTCGCCAACGGCACCCTCGACGTGCTCGCCGTTGAGGAAGGCCTGCGACCCGAGCACTTCGAATCCACAGACCGCGCCGGCGCATACCGAGCGATGCTCGCGCTCGCCGACGAAGGCGACCCCGTCGACCCCCTCACGCTCGCTACGCACGGCGTGCCACGCGCCCTCATCGACACCGCCGCCGCTACCGCGCTGCCGACGTACGCCCGGCAGCACGCCCGCCTCGTCGTCGCGGAGCACCGGTGGCGCGCACGCCGCTCCGCGACCGCTCGGCAGCAGCAAGCGATCGGAGACCGCGAC
>DATHJG010000624.1:0-3957 GCA_035489875.1 Solirubrobacteraceae bacterium
CTTGCCGTCGCCCCAGTCGTATTTGGCCATCGCTCACCCCCTTCCAACCGTGAGAAAGCTCCAGAAGGCATCGACGTGCGTGCCGGAGAGATCGACGACGTGGGCCGTGAAGATGCCCGGCCCCGGCGCGGTGTAGTAGGGGACGAGCGCAGCGCCTTGATCTGACCCGAACAGTCGCGCGTATTGGCCCGGATACGGCCTGCGGAGCGTCACGTTGTAGACGCCGACCCCGGTCCGCGCGACGCTGAAGCCGTCGCCGTAGTTGACCGCTCCGGCGCCCGTGACGCCGCCGGCGACGATGCGCATGCCCTGGAGTTGGCGGACCAGCACCTTCAACCGCTCGACCTCGGCTTCGAGATCGGCGTGCTGGCCGATCGTCGGGACGCTCATCGGTCGTGCGTCGCCTGACGGACGTGGAAGTCCAGATGGTGGAGCACGAGCTTGGCGACGGCGCTCTCGGTCCTGAAGCGGAAGCGGATGTAGCGCACGCGCTTGGCTTGAGGGAAGTCCCACGTCACCGGATCGACGCCCGGATCGGGCGGCGTCTGATCTGAGAGCGAGTACCAGAAGCGCTCCGGATCGTCGGGTGAGGCCGGGAGCCCCGAGACCGGCCCGCCGCTCCGAACGGCGGCGTAGGAGGCGTAGCTCGCGAAGACGTCGGCGTAGTCGTCTGACCCCAAGCGCAGCGCCTCGTAGGTCTGCGCGACCGAGCCGTAGCTGAACGCGGCCAGGATCTGCGCGGGACCCTCCAGCGAGTAGCGCAGGCGCAGCTTGCGGACGTGGTTGGGCTGGCCGTTGCCGGTCGGGAAGTCGCGCGACTCGACGTCGAACTCGTGCGCCGTGCCGTCGGCGTCGGCGGCGACCGCCTCGGCGGGCTCGAAGACGGATCTGAGACTGGTCAGGCGCCGGTCGCGCCCGGCCATCACGAAGTCGGGCGTCGCGCTCACGAGCGAGACGTCGAGCGCGCCGCCCTTCTGAGCGTGGCCTGTGAACGTCGACCAGGGGAAGTAGATCTGACGCCCTTGGACTGGTCGGTCGAGCCGGCAGACGAGCATCGCGCTCGGCTCGATCCCGTTCAGGATCGGTAGGAACAGGTGGTTGCGGTAGACCTTCGCGGCGCCAGGCACGTTGCCGCTCGCGACGAGCTGCGAGTAGTAGGGCGCGATCGAGTTGGAGATCGGCTGCGGCGGTGAGATCGCGTCGACGGCGAAGACGCGGTCGATGCACGGCGCGATGATCCGGCCCGCCCACTCGCACAGCCCGGCCTCGCGCCACAGCGAGACCTCGGGCGTCAGCAGCGACAGCGTCTGCTGGACGTTCCCGGCCGCGTCGGTGAGGTTGTAGGCCATGTTCGTGATCGTCCACAGCCCGAAGTTCGTGAAGACCAGCAGCGTGTCCCGGATCGCCGCCATGCCCATCACGAGCACGCCGCCGGGCAGGTCGTGGAAGTCGTCGGCGATGAAGCTGTAGGGCTTGTTGATCTCCGAGAACGCGATCCGGTTGTTGGCGGCGACGACCAGCCGGTTGGCGATTGTGCACAGGCGCAGCTTGGCGTTGGCCTTCAACGCCGCCGGGCGCGTCCAGGCGCTCATGCGCGTGAGCGTGTAGGCGGTCGTGGCGACCGTCGCAGGGGCGACGCGATCGAGCGTCAGGCTCGTGTTGGTGACGACGGCGGCGACGCGGTAGGAGACGCCGCCGATCGTGAGGATCATCCCGGCCTCGGCGTTGGCGACCCACGCGGTGCCGGTGCCGGTGGCGGTCGCCGAGCCCGCGGTCAGGGCGGTCGTCCCGGTCGAGTAGTTGGGCAGGGTCTGAGCGCCGCCCCAGAGCTGGCCGTTGGGCAGGTAGACGAGATCGCGGATCACGGCGGGCAAGCACGGCTCGGTGAGGCCGGGCGCGCCGAGTCCCGACCACTGCTTTAGCTCGTCGACGGCGAACATTCCGACGGCGTCGCCGACGAGCGTCTTCGGCAGGCCCGCCAGAAAGCCCGACCACAGGAACGTGAACGCGCGGTTGTTGGCATCGGCGGCGAGCGGGGTGAAGTACGTCGAGCCGCCGCGCCGGTAGACGTCGCCGTCCTCGTTGAACAGGCCGTTGATCGCGTTGGCGACGCCGACGCCGGGCTGCACGTCGGGCGCGACGCCGCGGATGATGCCGGCGGCGAAGTCGTCCTGGCCGATGATCTGAAGCGGGCTCATCGCGGCATCAGCCGGATCGCGACGCCGCCGCGTCCCACGCGCGAGTGGCGCCGGCGCCGCAGCCGCGCGACGCCGTCGGTGAAGCGCGCCTCGAAGTAGCCCGCCGAGTCGAAGCGCTCGTCCATCCGCGCGAGCCCGGTAGCGATGGCCCCGTCGGCCAGGCACGAGTGCAAGTCGACGGGGAAGAACGGCGAGCCGGCGCGGTCGTCGGGAACGTCGGTCAGCAGTCGCACGGTGATCTCGGCGCCGTCGGTCGGTGGCGGCCAGATCGAGACGATCGGCCAGCCGGGCGCGCCGGCGTAGATCGGCTTGGTCGAGCAGACCGTCCGCGCGTGGTCGAGCCCGGCGAGCGTCGAGCGCCGGTACGGCACCCGATCGACGACGACCGCCTCGACCTTGATCACGTCGGGCCCGAGCGGATGCTCGACCTGGTCGGTGACACCGGTGAGCAGGACCGCCATCAGCCCCCAGTCGGTCTCGGCGTTCATGATCCGCGCGCGGTCGAGCAACCAGGCGTATGCCTGGTTGTCGGTGACGTCGATCTGAGCGCGGACCTCGGCGATCAGATCGGCCCACGTCATGCGGCGACGACCTTCTGGCCGGGCTTGCGTTCTGAGACGCCCATGCGCTGGAGCACGCGCTCGCAGGTGTCGACGATCACCGCCCGGTTGGCGGTCTTGCGCTCCTCGTCGAGCACGTCACGTACGCGGTCGGCGTCGGCGAGCGCCAGCTCGGCGAGCAGCGCCGTGACCTCGGGCACGTCGCTGGCCTCCAGCTCCCAGATGCCGGGGGCGTCGGGGGCCTTCATGCGCTCGCGCAAGTAGTCGATCGACTTCTGGCCCTTCACGAGGCAGCGGTGCTCGCGGAACTGGTGGTAGAGACCCGGCTGGGTCCCGACCACGCGAGCGCCCGCGTACTGCGGGACGGCCGGGCGCTCGACCACGATCAGCTCTGATCGCAGGCTGGCGAAGTGTCCAGTCGGGGTAGGCGGCATAGGCCCTCCTTCGGGTCAAGTCAGATCCGAGTGGTGGGACTCGATCTGACGGCGGGGGTTATCGTCTGCGCGGTGTGGCCCCTGAGCGCTGGGTCGCGTCCTGACTCGCGCCAGGGGCCACACAGATCAGGCGGCGCCGGTGATGCCGGTCACGACCCCGGCGGTCTTCTCCAGGTTCACTTCCAGGCCCATCTCGGTCAGCCACTCGTCCCGGCGCGTGTCGGCGTCGGGCGCCTGGATCTGCGTGTTGACGTGGCTGTCGCGGTTGGCCTTGGAGTTCTGGAGGTAGCGGTAGCCGATGTTGGCCTGGTCGTAGGCGACCAGGACGCCGCCGTACTTGGCGCCCTCCAGCTCCCAGTTGGTGACCAGACCCAGCTCGCCGAACGGCGAGACGAACGTGGTGATCGAGATGCCGTACTTCTTCTCGCTCTGGGCGATCCGGATCTTGCTCTGCGGGAAGGTGTTCAGAACGCTCGTCGCGAGCGGCGAGCCCATCAGCACCTTGCGCTTGGAGCCGTAGCGGAAGACCGTCCGCGCGAACGTGTTGAACTCGTCCTCGGAGAAGCCGCCGCCGGCGTCCATCTGGTTGGTCCGGATCCAGTAGAACAGCCCGCCGGTGGTGCGCATCGGCTGGCCGTTGGAGGCCGTGACCTTGCTCGGCACGCCGAACAGCAGCGTGCGCTCGATGTCGCGCTTGTGCTCGATCCCGACCTTGGCCGCCTGGTAGTCCCAGTCGTGCGGGTCGGTCTCGTTCTCGGAGGCGTA
>DATHJG010000625.1:0-5172 GCA_035489875.1 Solirubrobacteraceae bacterium
CGGGCCGCATCAGCGGTGTCAAGCGGCTGTTCGGGCGTGAAGGCGCGACTCGTAGCGTCGGCGAGCCGGGATGCGCGGACGGCATTCAGGTACGCGAGATCCCCACGCCGTCGTGCTTCTCCGCCTTGAGCCGCGCTTCGAGCGCCGTCCGGAACGCCGCAGCGGTGCGGTACTTCATGTTCGAGCCTCTCCCAGAGCGGCGTCCAGCCTCCGTCGCCACTTGGCCGGCAGTTCGGCCGTCAGTCTCCGCGGCGTCGTCAGACCCCGCTGGATTGCCTGACGGATCGCAAGATCGATCTGCTCGGTCCAGCCGCCGGCCCGAAGCAGGTCGGCGAGCGTCCGCTCGACGCCGGTCACGGGCAGTCCCTGCACCTCGCGCCGATGGCGCTGGTCGATCAGCCGCTCGGTGAAGTGGACACGGACCCCTTGCGGCGTGCGTAGTCCGCGCTTTGAGCGCGGCAGGGTGACGTGAACCGCGTCGGCGATCACGTCGGTGAGTTCGAGCAGTTCCAGCGCGCTCTCGTGCGAGACGACGGCATCGGCTCGCGCGACTGCGAGCCAGCCGGCGATGACATGGCCATGCGGCGGCGTCGGGAATCGGCGTAGGCGATAGACACCGTGCGTGACGCGCTCGAGTGCGTCTCCCTCCCCCGCGTGGTACGAAAGCGTCGATCGGGAGATTCCGGCGTCCACGGCCTGGTGCGTGGCGAGAAAGCCGCCTTGTCCCACAGCGATCTCGTAGAGGCGATCCATCACCGTACTGTCACGAGAATCAACGGATTCTTTGGACATATTCGTGACAGTACCACCAAGCCGGGCGGCTAGCCGACGCTACGGATCCCAGTCGGGGTGGAAGTTGAACCACTCGAGCGCCTCGCATTCGATGTTGGTCTCGACCCATGTGCCCACCCCTACCAGGACGGTGAAACGACGCACGGAACCGTCAGGAGATTCCAATTTTCGACCGGCGCTAGGCTGCGCGCGCGGCCGGGACGAGGCGCAGACGGTCGGGCAGGAACGGGATGACGGCTCGCTTGACGTACTCCGCGCCGCCGTTCACGAGCGCGTTGCGCACGATCGCGGGAGGCAGCGGCGAGAAGCGGTACTGCTCGCGGATCCGATCCGGGAGCAGCGCGATCGTGACGAAGTTGACGGTCTCGAGCAGCGGCCGCGCCAACCATGGGACCGGGGGCTCGAGCACGATCTGGCGGGCTCGCTCGCGTGCCCAGTCGCTCACGTAGAGGCGGTCGCCGTCGAGCATCTCGCGGCGGTAGTCGTCGAGGTCTGGGACGGTTCGCGGCATCGCGTCGTCGGGCAGCCCGAACAGGCGCCCGACGACGCGGTAGTCGCCCCACAGCGCCGCCTGCTCCTCGCGGCTCATGCTGCGGACGTACTTGCGATAGACGACGGTCGCGGAGTCGGCGAGCGTGAAGAGCACCCACAGCAGCAGCTCGGGAGCGTCGGCGCGATAGCGGGCGCCGGCGGGATACGGGCCGACGGGCTCGGGAAGAGCGCCGCGCACGCGGCGGTGCATCGCCCGCACGCGCGCGGTCACGCGGTCGGCGTCGCGCTTGGAGCCGAATCCGATCGTGCTCAGGACCTGCGCCGTGCGGGCGAGGCGCTCGTAGGGCTCGTCGAGCGCCGTCGAGTGGGACAGGAGGCCCGAGACGGCCAGCGGGTGCGCCGCCTGCATCAGCAGTGCGCGTGGCCCGGCGAGCGCGAGCGCCCGCTCGCGGTTCACGCGCCGCAGCATCGAATCGTCCGTGAAGTAGCCGTCACCCATGCCCTCACGGACATTGTGCCGCGAGCCGCTACACGGCGATCGCGGCCGGCCGCTCAGCGCGGTCGAGCGCGCGGCGCAGGCCCGCGGCGATCGCAACCAGCTGCTCCTCGCTGATCACGAGCGGCGGTGAGAGATGGAGCGCGCTGCCGCGCAGCGTCCGGGTCAGGACGCCCTCCTCGCGCGCCAGGCCGACCACGCGCTCCGTCAGCCCGGGCTCCTCCCCCAGCGCCGCCGCCGAAAGCTCGATCGCCCCGGCGAGGCCGACCGCGCGCACCGTGCCGACCAGCGAATGGTCGGCGAGCGCCCCGATCGCGTCGGCGAACGGGCGCTCGAGCTCCGCGGCCCGCTCCACCAGCCGCTCGCGCTCGAGGATGTCGAGGTTCGCCATGGCGGCGGCGCAGGCGGCCGCGTGCCCGGAGTACGTGTAGCCGTGGCGCAGCCAGGTGCCCGCCCCGGTCCAGAACGGCTCCTGCACGCGCTCCCCGACCAGCACGCCGCCGAGCGGCAGATAGCCCGACGTCACGCCCTTCGCGAACACGACGAGGTCCGGCTCGATCCCGAACCGCTCCGAGCCGAACCAGCGGCCGAGCCGGCCGAAGCCGCAGATGACCTCGTCGGCGATCACCAGCACGTCGCGGCGCCGGCAGATGTCCTGGACGGCCTCCCAGTAGCCGGGCTCGGGCGCGATCACGCCGCCCGCGCCGATCACCGGCTCGGCGATGAACGCGGCCACCGACTCGCCGCCGAGGCGATCGATCGCGTGCTCGAGCGCCGCGGCGCTGTCCCACGGGATCTGATGGGTGTCGGGAACGAGGGTTCCCAGGCCCTCCGCGTTGGCCTCGATGCCGCCGAGGCTCGTGCCGAACGCGTGCATCCCGTGGTAGCCGAGCTGGCGCGAGATCACGGTACGGCGCGCTGGCTCGCCCACCGCCGACCAGTAGCGCCGCGCGAGCTTGGCGGCCGTGTCGACGCCGTCGGAGCCGCCGGAGCCGAGGAAGACCTTGGCGCCCGGCATCGGCGCGAGCGCGCCGAGCCGCTCGGCCAGATCGAGGGCGGGCCGGTTCGCGTACGGGCCGAACGTCGAGTAGGCCGGGAGGCGCGCCATCTGCCGGGCGGCCGCCTCGCCGATCTCCCGCCGCCCCCAGCCGACAGCGCAGAACCACAGGCCGGCGGTCGCGTCGAGGTAGCGGCGGCCGCCGTCGTCGATCACCTCGCAGCCTTCGCCGTCGACGAGCACGACCTCGTGCCCGTCGACCTCGGCCATGTTCGCGAACGGATGCCAGAGGGCGGTCACGGCTGCAGCACCACGAGCCGCTCCTCGGTCATCTCGCGGATCGCGTACGCCGGGCCCTCCTTGGTGTTACCCGAGTCCTTGATCCCGCCGTAGGGCATCTGGTCGGCGCGGAAGGCGGGGATCTCGTTGACGATCACGGCGCCGAACTCGAGCACGGCCGCGGCGCGCAGCGCCCGGTCCAGGCGAGCCGTGAAGATGGCGGCCTGGAGCCCATAGGTCGTGGCGTTGGCGGCCGCGAACGCGGCCTCGAGGTCGTCGTAGCCGAGCACCGAGACGACCGGACCGAACACCTCGCGGTTGACGAGCTCGGCGTCCGCCGGGGGCTCGAGCACCACGGTCGGCTCCACCATCGCCCCGTCGACGCCGCCGCCGCAGAGCACCTCCGCGCCGCCCGCCTGCGCCGCCCGCACCGCGGCGGCGATGCGCTCGGCCGCCGCCTCGGTGATGACCGGGCCGATGTCGGAGTCGTCGTCGAGCGGATCGCCCGGGCGCAGCGCGGCGGCCCGGACGGCCAGGCGCTCGGCCAGGCCGCGCGCGTCCGCGGAGGGCGCGTAGACGCGCTGCACGGAGATGCAGCTCTGCCCCGCGAACCCGAACGCCGACGCGGCGAGCTTGCCGGCGACGTGGTCGAGGTCCGCCGTGTCGTCGACGATTACCGGCGTGGCGTTGCCGAGCTCGAGCGTCACGCGCTTGCGGTGCGCGCGCTCGCGCAGCCGCCAGCCCGCCGCCGAGGAGCCCGTGAACGTGATCAGGCCGACGGCCGGATCGGTGGCGAAGACCTCGGCGATCGGCTGGGGGTCGCCGACGACGACACCGACCCAGCCCTCCGGGAGGCCGGCCCGGCAGGCGAGGTCGGCGAGCAGGCACGCCGCGAGCGGCGCCTTGTCGGCCGGCTTGAGCACGACCGCGCAGCCGGCGGCGATCGCCGGGCCGAGCTTGTGGGCGGCCAGGATCACCGGGAAGTTGAACGGCGTGATCGCCGCCACGACCCCGACCGGCACCCGCAGCGTGAAGCCGAGCTTCCCGACGCCCGCCGCCGTGGCGCCCATCGGGATCGTCTCCCCCGTGAGCTTGCGCGCCTCGACGGCGCAGAGCGTGAGCGTGGCCAGCGTGCGGCCGAGCTCGACGCGGCCGGCCGCCAGCGGCTTGCCCGCCTCGAGCGCCAGCAGCGCGACGAACGCGTCCTCGTGCTCGCGCACCAGTGCCACGAGCCGCTCGAGGATCTCGGCGCGGGCGTGCGGCTCCAGCGGCGTTTCGCGCATCGCACGCTCGGCGGAGCGCACGGCCTCGACGGCGAGCTCGGGCCCGCACCACCCGATGCTCCCCACCTGCCGCTGCGAGTAGGGGGAGACCACCGCGCGCGACTCGGGCGCGTCGCGCCAGCGGCCGTCGAGGAGGAGGCCGCGCTCGGTGAGCGAGGCGGGCGGCGCCGCGGCGTTCATGGGGCGCACCGTCGCAGGGGCGCGCCGCTCCCGACGCGTCTTTTCGCGCGGTGAAAGCCGGCGCTTCCATACAACGAGAAAACGGGGGGCGGCCCGATGGACCGCGGTTAGATTGCCGCGAGGAGCGAGCGGTGGCTGCACGCCAGTGAGACGCAACGTGAGGGGACACGATGGTCGTTCATCGCGGGGAATACATGGGCGGGCCGGCCCCGCTGATCAGCCGGCGCTCGCTGCTGCGCCGCGGCGGCGCGGCGTTCGCAGGGCTCGCCTCGCTGAACCTGCTCGCCGCGTGCGGCGACGACAACCCGAGCTCGAGCACGCAAGGCGCCTCGACGTCCGCGCCGGCGAAGCTCGCCGGCTCGGTAGTGTTCCTCAACTACCCGGCGTGGATCGGCTCGGAGTCGATCAAGCCGTTCGAGACACAGCATCCGGACGTGCAGATCAAGGAGGACACGACGGCGCTGGTCGAGAGCGTCGCCGGGACCGCCGTCAAGGTGGCCCAGAACCCCTCCGCGTACGACTTCCTGCTCGCGGACGTCCCGATCCAGAAGCAGCTCGACGAGGGCGGCTTCGTGTACAAGCTGGACTTCGCCCGCATCCCCAACATCGAGAAGGTCAACCAGCGCTTCCGTGACGCATACCCGCTGGGCGTG
>DATHJG010000626.1:0-14044 GCA_035489875.1 Solirubrobacteraceae bacterium
CAGTGACGGCGCGGAGCATGCGCGAGCCGCAAGACGATGGTCACCACCGCCACCATTTCTCTGCCACGCGGACGGGATCTGCTGAGAGATCCGCGCTACAACCGAGGCACGGCGTTCACGGCGGAGGAGCGGTACGCGCTCGGGCTCGAAGGGCTGCTTCCGGCGGCGGTGCTGTCGCTGGAGCAGCAGGCGGTGCGGTCGTATGCGCAATATCGCGCGCAGCCGACCGACCTGGCGAAGAACGAGTTCCTCGCGGCGTTGCACGATCGCAACGAGGTGCTCTATTACAAGCTGCTGGAGCAGCATCTGAAGGAGATGCTCCCGGTCGTCTACGACCCGGTGGTGGCGCAGGCGATCGAGCGCTACAGCCACGAGTTCCAGCGCCCGGACGGCGTGTACCTCTCGGTCGACGACATCGACGACGTGGAGCGCGCGCTGCGCAATTACGGACTGGGCGCCGACGAGGTCGATCTGCTGGTGGCGACCGACGCCGAGGCGATCCTGGGGATCGGGGACTGGGGCGCGAACGGGATGGCGATCTCCGTCGGCAAGCTGGCCGTGTACACGGCGGCCGCCGGCGTGCATCCCGATCGGGTGATCCCGGTGCTGCTCGACGTGGGGACCGATCGCGCGTCGTTGCGCGACGATCCGCTGTACGTGGGCAACCGGCACCGCCGGGTGCGCGGCGAGCGCTACGACCAGCTGATCGCCGCGTATGTCGCGACCGCACGCCGGGTGTTCCCGAACGCATTGCTGCACTTCGAGGACTTCGGTCCCTCGAACGCGCGGCGGATCCTGAACGAGTACCGCGGTACGGCCCGGATCTTCAACGACGACGTGCAGGGAACCGGCGCGATCGCGCTCGCCGCGGTGCTCGCCGGCATGCGGGTCGCAGGCTCGCGACCGAGCGAGCAGCGCGTGGTGATCTTCGGCGCCGGGACGGCCGGCGTGGGGATCGCCGACCAGATCCGCGCCGTCATGATCGGCGACGGGCTCGGCGAGGATGCGGCGACGCGCCGGTTCTGGCTGGTGGACAAGCAGGGGCTGCTGGTCGACGACATGAGCGACCTGCGTGACTTCCAGCAGCCGTACGCGCGGCCGCGGTCGGAGGTCTCCGATTGGAAGACCGCGGCCGGGGATGGGTCGATCGGCCTGTACGACGTCGTCGCGCGCGTCCACCCGACGATCCTCGTCGGCACCTCGACCGCGGGCGGCGCGTTCACCGAGCGGATCGTGCGCGAGGTGGCGCGGCACGTGGAGCGACCGATGATCTTCCCGCTGTCGAACCCGACCGAGCGGATCGAGGCGGTCCCGGGCGACGTGATCGAGTGGACCGACGGTCGCGGTCTGGTCGGAACCGGGACGCCGTGGGACCCGGTCCCGTACAAGGGCGTCGACTACGCGATCGGCCAGGCCAACAACGCGCTGATCTACCCGGGCATCGGGTTGGGGACGATCGTCTCCCGCGCCGGCCACGTGACCGACAGGATGCTGTTCGCGGCAGCGGAGGCGATCGCCGGGCTCGTCGACGTCACCCGCCCGGGCGCCGGACTCCTGCCCGAGGTCGAGAGCCTGCGGGCAAGCTCGGCGAGCGTGGCGGTCGCCGTCGCACGCCAGGCCGCGCTCGACGGCGTCGCCCAGGCGGACCTCCCCGATCCGGTGCAGGCCGTCCGCGACGCGATGTGGCACGCCGCCTACCCGCCCCTGGAGGTGAAGTGACTTGCGTGAGCTGCCGGCCCGTCAGCTCGGCGACTTCCAGCTCGACATCTACTTCGACGGGCTCGAAGGCCGGTTCCCGAGGTACCCCGTCGACTTCGCATCGCTCGAGCGCAAGGCCGAGGAGGTCCTGCCGTGGTGGGTGCACTCCTACGTCGCCGGCGGGTGCGGCGACGAGCACACCCAGCGCCGCAACGTGAGCGCGTTCCGCGACTGGGGAATCGTCCCGCGCATGCTCAACGGCGCCTACGAGCGCGACCTCTCGGTCGCGCTGCTCGGCATGGAGCTGGCAACGCCGCTGCTGATGTCCCCGATCGGCGTGATCGGCATCTGCTCCCAGGACTTCCACGGCGATCTCCGGGTCGCCGAGGCGGCGGCGCAGACCGGGGTGCCGATGATCGCCTCGACGCTGACCATGGACCCGATGGAGGACGTCGCCGCACGCTTCGGCGCCACCCCGGGGCTCTTCCAGCTCTACACGCCGCGCGACCGCGACCTCGCGGCCAGCTTCGTCCAGCGCGCCGAGCGGGCCGGCTTCAGGGCGATCGTCGTCACGCTCGACACGTGGACGACGGGCTGGCGGCCGCGCGACCTCAACGCCGCGAGCTTCCCCCAGCTGCGCGGCTACTGCCTGGAGAACTACTTCACCGACGAGACGTTCCTGCGACGGCTGAGCGCCTCGCCGCAGGAGGACCTCAAGGCGGCCACGCGCGAGTGGATCGACATCTGGGGCAACTCGCTGCAGTGGGACGACCTCGACTGGCTGCGCTCGCTGACCGACCTCCCGATCGCACTCAAGGGGATCTGCCATCCCGACGACGCGCGCCGCGCCCGCGACCACGGCATCGACGCGATCTACTGCTCCAACCACGGCGGGCGCCAGGCCAACGGCGGGCTCGCCGCGATCGACCTGCTGCCCGACGTCGTCGAGGCGGCGGGCGACATGCCGGTGATCTTCGACTCCGGCGTGCGCAGCGGCTCCGACGTCGCCAAGGCGCTCGCCATGGGCGCCGCGGCGGTCGGCGTGGGCAGGCCGTACGCGTACGCGCTCGCGGTGGGCGGAACCGACGGGGTCGTCCAGCAGCTCAAGTCGATCCTCGCGGAGCTCGACCTGCTGATGGCGATCGACGGGTATCCGACCATCGCCGATCTCAGGAAGGCGGGCGTCCGCAGGGCCTGACGCGTGCACGCAGACGCGTAGGCCACCTGGCAGGATGATTCCGAAGATCGGTCGGTCTCCAGGGAGGTCTCGCGGTGAGCGCAGGTGACACGCAGGGGGAGCAGCGGTACAGCGAAGCCGCGCAGATCGCGTACCGCTCCGGAGCGATCGCGATCCTGCGCGCTCCACGTGCCGACCGGTTCGCCGCGGTCGCGGAGGCGCTGGTCGCCGCCGGCATCACGGCGCTCGAGTTCACGCTCACGAGCGAGGGGGCGGTCGACGCGCTGGCGCAGTGCGCCGGTCGCATGCCCGATCACGTCGCGCTGGGCGCAGGGACCGTGCTGGACGCCGAGGCCGCCGACGCCTGCATCGACGCGGGCGCGCGCTTCCTCGTCACGCCGTGCGTGACCCCCGACGTGGTCGCGCGCGCATGGGAACGCGGGGTGCCGACGTTCCCCGGCGCGCTCACCCCGACGGAGGTGCTCGCCGCGTGGCGCTCGGGCGCCGCGGGGGTGAAGCTGTTCCCGGCCGCGGCCGTCGGCCCCGCGTACATCGGGCAGATCGCGGGACCGCTGCCCGACGTGCCGCTCGTGCCGACCGGCGGCGTGCGCATCGAGGACGCCGGGGCGTGGATCCGCGCCGGCGCCGCGGCGGTCGGCGTCGGCGGCCCGCTGATCGGCGACGCCGCCACCGACGGGAGCCTGCGCTCGCTCGAGGAGCGCGCGCGGCGCCTGGTCGACGCGATCGCCGAGGCGCGGCAGGAGCAGCCGCTCACCGTCTGAGCTGAGCGGCGGGCCGGGCGCGCGACCCGGCCCGCCGGCGCCGCTCAGCGGCCGGGCGGTTGGGCGTCGCGGTAGGCCGTGAACGCCAGCCGCGGCTCTCCGCTGAAGTCCATCATCCCCATGGCCGAGATCCCGTTGTAGTCGAACCGGTTGTAGGCCATGCGCTGCTTGTAGTCGCGCAGCAGCCAGTACGTGTAGCCGGCCATCGTCTCCGGACGGGCGACGACCTGGGCCCAGTGGCGGCGCAGCTTCTCGGCCTGCCATTCCTCGGTGCCCATCTCGTCGGGGGATCCGTGCCGCCCGGGGTACGAGAACGTCCCGTTCTCGGTGATCAGGATCGGCTTGGTCGGATGCGCCCGGTGCGTCGCGTCGATCGCGGGGCCGAGCTGATCGTCGCGCCCGTAGAAGTACCCGAAGTACTCGTTGAAGCCGACCACGTCGGCGAGGTCGAACGCGGGATCGTTGCTGGACCCGGACGCCCACGTGATCGGCCGGTCCTGCGGGTCGGCGGCGCGCGCTGCCTCCTTCATGTCCGCGATCCATGCGCGGTAGGACGGACCCATCTCCGACTCGTTCTGCAGGCACCAGAGGATCACGCTGGGATGGTTGGCCTGGTTCCAGGCCATCGTCAGCGCGAGCGCCCGGGAGAGCCCGTACTCGGAGAGCTGGAACCGCTGCTGGGGCTCGTTCAGCCACATCGTGTCGATGTCGTCCATCACGTAGACGCCGTGCCGGTCGGCCCAGTCGTAGACGTAGGGATGCCGCGTGTAGACGGCGTTGCGGATGAAGTTGGCGCCCATGCGCGGCACGTCGCCGAGCAGCCGGTCGTAGTCGCCGAGCGTCAGCGAGCGCCCCCGCTCGGGCGTCTCCTCGTGCCAGTTGACGCCCTTGAGGAAGACCGGCTCGCCGTTGACGGTGAGGCGGCCGCCCTCGACGGCGACGTCGCGGAATCCGTACCGGGTGGTCAGCTCGTCGGAGGGAACGCCGGCCGCGGTGACCCGCAGGTCGGCGTCGTAGAGCGCGGGATCGTCCGGCGACCACGGCTTCGCACGCGGCGCGGACCTCCTGAGCGTGACCACCCGGACGGCGCCCGGCGCGAGCTCGACGGTCTCGGCCACGCGGCGCCCGCCGGTCGCCCCGTCGGGCAGCAGCGCGACGCGCGCCACCCGCGCACGGTCGCTGCGGTTCTCCACGACCGCCCGGACGGTGACCGCGCGCTCGCCGGCGTCGCCGCTGACCAGCGCCTTCGAGATCGTCACCGGCGACGTCGCCTCCAGCCACGCGCTGCGCACGATCCCGGCGTAGGGCCAGTAGTCGACGGGCTTGTGCGGGATCTCGCGATCGTCGGAGATCTGCTGCGGCGACGCGGCCGTGTACGAGCTCCACCAGGGCCGGCGGTAGACGCGCACCGCGATCACGTTGCGCGCGCCGGGCCGCAGCCGCTCGCCGGCGTCGAGTGCGAACGGCGCGCTGCCGCCCTCGTGCGTGCCGGCGTGCTCGCCGTTGATCCAGACGTCCGCCCGGTAGCTGACCGCGAGGAACTTGAGCAGCACCCGGCGATGCTCCCACCGGCGCGGCACGTCGACGCGCACGCGGTACCACGCGCTGCCGTCCTTGAACGCCGTGCCCTGCCCGTACCGGCTGCCGTCGTAGCCGCCGAAGCCGGGCGTGTCGTAGAGGTCCCACGAGGACGGGACCGGACGGCCCTCCCAGCTCGAGTCGTCGAAGCCGGGCTCGTGCCAGCCGGCGGCCACGCCGTCGACGCCGTCCTCGAACCGGAAGCGCCAGGAGCGGTCGAGGCCGACGACGTCGCGCGTGCCGTTGGCGGCGCCCGGTCGCCAGCCGTCGAACGCCGGCACCGGGATGCCGTACTGGAACACGACGGGCGTGCCGTCGACGGTGCGCAGCTCGGTGCGCATCGGCTCGCGCTCGGCGCGCGCCGCGGCCGGGACCGCGAGCGCAGCGGCCGAGAGGAGCAGCGCGAGCGCTGCGCGGACATGGATCCTGGTCATCGGGGCCTCCCTTGGGCCGTCGTCGCCGAGCCCTGCTCCCGCACGATCGCGACGCCGCGCTCTTCCAGCAGGAGCGTCCCGTCGTCGACACGGCCCCCGAGCAGGTCGTCCGCCCCGGGTGCCAGCGCCACCTCCGCCGTGCCGCGGCCGTGGTTGAGCAGGAACAGGTACTCGCGTCCGTCGTCACCGCGCCGCCGGGTCGCCTCGACGCCCGGCGGGAGCGACAGGTGCACCGGCGCCACCCCGGCGTCGGCGCATGCCCGGGCGAGGATCGACGCCATCAGCGGGCGCTCGGGCCGCGTGGCGACGTACGTCGCGACGCCGCGCCCGCGGCCGTGTCGCGTCACCGCCGGCCGGCCCGCCAGCTCGCCCGAGCCGAACACGGCGACGGCCTCGGCGCCCTCGAGCCGGACGTGCTCGCTCCACAGCGTGCCGGTGCCGCGCTCGTCGCCGAGCTCGAGCGCCACCTCCTCGCCGTCGTCGAGCGGCCAGTGCTCCTCCACGCTGATGCCGAGCGTCTCGCACAGCGGCGCCGGATAGCCGCCGAGGTGGACCCGATCGGCCTCGTCCACGATCCCGGAGAAGAACGAGACGATCACGTGACCGCCGTCGCGCACGAAGCGATCCAGGCGCGCGGCGTCCGCGCCGGAGAGGAGGTACAGGTTCGGCACGACGACCAGCCGGTAGCGCCCGAGGTCGCCGCCGGGGCTGACGACGTCGCAGGCGACGTTCGCCTCCCAGAGCGGGAGGTAGTGCTCGTGGACGGCCTCCATCTGGAGCAGGTCGGCCGACGGGTGCGACTCCAGCTCCAGCGCCCACCAGCTCGACCAGTCCAGCATCACCGCGACGTCGGCCGCGGTGCGCGTGCCGGCGAGCTCGGCGAGGCCGTCCAGCTCGCGCCCGAGCTCCCGGACCGCGCGGTGCACGCGCGTGTCGGTGCCGGCGTGGGGGACCATCGCCGAATGGAACTTCTCCGCGCCGCCGCGCGACTGGCGCCACTGGAAGTACATGATCGCGTCGGCGCCGTGGGCGATCGCCTGGTAGCTCCACAGCCGCATCTGGCCGTCGCGCTTCGGTGCGTTGCGGCGGCGCCAGTTCACCGCGCTCGGCGCCTGCTCCATCAGCAGCCACGGCGCGCCGTCGCCGATCGAGCGCATGAGGTCGTACGCGAACGCGACGCGCACGTGCGTCTCGGGGTCGTTGGGATCCGGATAGGAGTCGTGCGAGACGACGTCGAGCTGCGGGGCCCAGCGGAAGTAGTCGACCGGCTTCCAGACCCCGAGCAGGTTCGTCGTGACCGGCACCTGCGGCGTCACCCGGCGCAGCACCCCCACCTCGGCCGCGTAGCAGGCCAGCAGCGCGTCGGAGCTGTAGCGGCGGAAGTCGAGCTGCTGGGCGGGGTTGGGGAAGGTCGGCGCGGTGCGCGGCGGCTGGACCTCCTCCCAGTCGCCGTAGCGCTGGCTCCAGAACGCCGTCGACCAGGCGTCGTTGAGCGCGTCGAGGTCGCCGTAGCGCTCGCGCAGCCAGGCGCGGAACCCCTCCTCCGCGGCGTACGAGTAGCTCAGCGAGACGTGGCAGCCGTACTCGTTGCCGACGTGCCAGAGCGCGAGCGCGGGATGGTCGCCGTAGCGCTCGGCGAGGCGCTCCACGAGCGCGACCGCGTAGCGCCGGTAGACCGGCGAGCTGGGGCAGTAGTGCTGGCGCGCGCCCGGGTGCAGCACGGTGCCGTCCTCGCGCACCGGCAGGGTCTCGGGGTGCAGTCGGGCCATCCACGGCGGCGGGGAGGCGGTCATCGTCGCGAGCGAGACGGCGACCTCGGCGCCCGCGAGGCGGTCCATGACGTCGTCGACCCAGGCGAAGTCGTACTCCCCCGGTCGCGGCTCGACCTGCGCCCAGCCGAAGATCCCGAGGCTCACGATCGAGACGCCGGACTCGCGCATCAGGCGCATGTCCTCGTCCCACACCTCGCGCGGCCACTGCTCCGGGTTGTAGTCGCCCCCGAAGTGGATCCGGTCGGCCGCGAACGGCACCTGCTTCATCCCTTCACGCTCCCTTGGGTCAGCCCGCCGCGCCAGTAGCGCTGCAGGACGGCGACGGCCACCACGAGCGGGACCGTCGAGACGAACGCCCCGACCACGACCATCTGGTAGAGGACGGGCTGGCGGTCGGCGAAGCCCTGCCACGTGGTGAGCCCGAGCGTGATCGGATACAGCCGATCGTCGGAGAGCATCACCAGCGGCAGGAAGTAGTTGTTCCAGATCCCGACGAACTGGAACAGGAACACCGTCACCAGCGCCGGGGTCATGATCCGCAGCGAGATCCGGCGGAAGATCGTCAGCTCGCCCGCCCCGTCGACGCGCGCCGCCTCGATCAGCTCGTCGGGCACCGCCGCCTCGGCGTAGATGCGGCAGAGGTAGACGCCGAACGGGCTGACCATGCTCGGCAGCAGCACCGCCCAGTACGTGTTCGCGAGCCCGACCTTGCTGAGCATCAGGTACAGCGGCAGGCCGAGCACCGTGGCGGGCACGAGCACGCCGCCGAGCACGATGCCGAACAGCGCCTCGCGGCCGCGGAAGCGGTACTTGCCCAGCGCGTAGCCCGCGGCGGCCGCGAGCAGCGTCGCGGCCAGCGCCCCGCCGCCGGCGTAGATCACGCTGTTGAGCATCCAGCGCAGGTAGATCCCGTCGGCGTAGGCGAACAGGTCGCGCAGGTTGGCGATCGGGCGCGGATCGTCGAGCGCGAGCCCGAACGAGCCGAACAGGCTGCTGGTGTCCTTCGTGGCGGCGATCGCGAGCCACGCGACCGGCAGCAGGAAGTAGACGGCGGCGACGGCGAGCCCGGCGGTGACGACGACGCGCCCGAGCCGCTCGCCCGACGACCTCCGGCGCACGGCCTCCTTCGGCCGCGCGAGCTCGACGGTCTCGGCGGTCATACGTCCTGCCACCGGCGGACCACCCGCAGGAAGCCGAACGACAGCACGAACGACACCAGGGCGAGCAGCACCGCCTCGGCGGCCGCGAGGCTCTGGTTGTTGTTCTGGAACGCCTCGGTGTAGGCGGCGACGTTCGGCGTGTAGTCGAAGCCGATGCTGTTCGTGAGGCTGCGGAGCACGAGCGGCTCGGCGAAAAGCTGGAGGCTGCCGATGATCGTGAACACGGTCGTGAGCACGATCGCGGGGCGCGCCAGCGGGAGCTTGATCCGCAGCGCGATCTGCATCCGGGTCGCGCCGTCGACGCGCGCGGCCTCGTAGATCTCGCCCGGCACCGCCTGCAGCTGGGCGATGATGATGAGCATGTTGTAGCCCACGAACGTCCAGGTGACGATGTTCACGATCGACCACAGGACCGTGCCGCTGCCCAGGAAGTTCACGTCGAGCCCGATCCGTCCGAGCAGGTCCGAGATCGGGCTGACGTCGGGGACGTAGAGGAAGCCCCAGAGGATCGCGGCGATCACGCCGGGCACACCGAAGGGGAGGAAGTACGCCGTGCGGAAGAAGCGCGGCCACCGCGCCAGCCCGCTGTCGAGCACCAGCGCGAGCACCGTCGCCAGGCCGATCATCACCGGCACCTGCACCACCGTGAACAGCAGGATGCGGCCGGCGCTCGCCACGAACGCGTCGTTGCCGAGCGCGTCGCCGTAGTTGGAGAGGCCGGCGAAGACCCGGTGCTGTCCCCCGAGTCCGAGCACGCCCGAGCGCTCGACGGCGATCAGCGACTGGTAGATCGCGTAGCCGATGGGGGCCAGGAAGAACGCGGCGAACAGCAGCGCGAACGGCGTCAGGAGGGCGAACGGAGCGAAGCGGCGTGACATGGCGAACGTGGTGACTGGGCCCGCGGCGAGGAGGGGGAGGGCCGCGGGCCCAGCGCGCGGTGGAGCTAGCCGCCCGCCTTGACCTGGAGGTCCTTGGCCTCGAGGTCGGCCACCGTCTGCTCCTGCGCCTTGCGCACCGCGTCGGCGAAGCTGCCGCCGCTCTCGATCGCCTTGGTGAACCCGTCGTTGAGGTGCTGGTAGGCGGCGGCCGTGCCCGGCAGCCAGCCCCAGTTCTCGTCGACGTTCTGGTCCGCCTCGGCGAACACCTCGTAGATGTTCTGGCCGCCGAAGAACGCCGCGTTCGCCGGCTCCTTCAGCGCCGCGGCCTCGGTGCCGACCTTGGCGGCGGGCCAGCCGTAGCCGCCCTGGATCAGCAGGTCGATGCTCTCCGGATCGCTGTTCAGCCAGACCGCGAACTCCATCGCCTCACGGGGATGCTCGGTGCCTGCGAGGACCGCCGTCGAGGAGCCGCCCCAGTTCGCGGCGGCCTTCGCTCCGGCCTCCCACTGCGGCATGTAGGCGACGCGCCAGTCGCCCTTGGTCTTGGCGGCGTTCCCGGTGAGGATCGCGTCGCCCCACGACGCGGAGACCCAGCCGACGATCTCGCCCTGCTGGAGGTCCTTGTACCAGCCGGTCTGGAAGTCCGGCTCGGACTTGACGAGGTCGTCGCGGATCATGCCCTCCCAGAAGTCGGCGGCCTTGAGCGTGTTCGGGTCGGCCATGTTCACGGTCCACGCGTCGCCGTCGGTGCCGAACCAGCTCCCGCCCGCCTGCCAGGCGAGCGACGTGAACCAGGCCGAATTGCCGGGCGGGAACGTGCCGATGTAGGCCTTGCGATCGGCCTTGCGGATCTGCTCGGCCGCCTGCCGGTACTCGTCCCAGGTGGTCGGGACCTTGATGCCCCACTGCTTGAACAGGTCGGCGCGGTAGAAGAAGCCCATCGGGCCGCTGGCCTGGGGGATGGCGTAGACGCCGTCGCCGAAGACGCCCTGCTGCCACTGCCAGTCGACGAACTTGTCCTGCACGTCTGCCGCGCCGTACGGCGTCAGGTCGACGAGGCCCTGCTCGAGCACGAAGCCGGGCAGCTCCTGGTACTCGACCTGGGCGAGGTCCGGGGCGTTGCCCGCCTTGAGCGCCGAGTACATCTTCGCGTAGCTGCCCGAGGTGCCCGGCGCGACCGCGTTGAGGTTCACGCGGATGTTGGGATGCGTGCTGTTGAACAGCTCGACCGCCTTGTCGATGCCGGGTACCCACGACCAGAACGTGAGCGTGACCTTCTCCCCCGGCTTCGCGCTCGCGGCGGGCGCCGCGGCGTCGCCGGAGTCACCGTCGCCGCCGCACGCGCCGGCGGCGAGCGCAAGCGCCGCGACGAGCATCGCGGCCGATGAACGCAACCCAACCCTCATGACATTCTCCTCCCGAAACGCTCATCCGACGGTGCCCGTCCCCCTGCGGCGAGGAGCGATTGTTACCCCGCGGCCTTGCCTCTGTCAAGAAGTTTTCGTATTTTATGGCTTGATGGCCGAACGGCATGCAAACGAGGCTCGGCTCGCCGGTCGCGTGGCGCTCGTCACCGGCGGCGCGTCCGGCATCGGCGCGGCCTCGGCGCACCGGCTCGCCGCCGACCGGGCCGCGGTGGCGGTCGTCGACCGCGACGCCGACGGCGCCGAGCGCGTGGCGGCCGAGATCGAGGCGGCGGGCGGGACGGCGATCGCCGCGCAGGCCGACGTGGCCGTCGCCGACGACTGGGCGCGCGCGGCCGCCGACGTGCGGTCATGGCTCGGCCCGGTCGACATCCTGCACAGCAACGCCGCCTGGTACGCGGTAGCGCCGCCGCACGAGCTGGCGGAGGCCGACTGGCACCGCACGCTCGACGTCTGCCTGAGCGCCACGTACCTCGGCGTCCGCGCGCTGGCCGGCGACCTGCGCCGCCGCGGTGGAGCGATCGTCATCACGTCGTCGGTCCATGCGAGCTTCGGGCTCCCCGGCCATGCGGCGTACGCCGCGGCCAAGGGAGGGCAGGTCGCGCTCGCGCGCCAGCTCGCGGTCGAGTACGCGCCGGACGTGCGCGTCAACGCGATCCTGGCCGGGCCGGTGCTGACGCCCATGTGGGATCGGGTCGGCGTGCCGGAGGAGGGCCGCGCCGGCGCCGCGCGATCGACGCTCGTCGGCCGGCTCGGACGTCCCGAGGAAGTGGCCGAGGTCGTCGCGTTCCTCGCGTCGCCCGCAGCCTCGTTCATCACCGGTGCGGCCATCCCCGTGGACGGGGGCTGGAGCGCTTTCAAGGAATCGGCTTAGGAGGCCACGGTGCAGCAATCCGACTTCGGCAGCGGCCGCGCCGGGGGCTTCTATCCCCGGCGCGGGCTGCATGGCCAGCTCGTCGACTCGCTCGGGCGCGAGATCGTCACCGGCCGCTACGCGCCCGGCGCCACGATCGACGTCGGGGCGATGCAGGCAGAGCGCGAGGTGAGCAAGACCGCGCTGCGCGAGGCGCTGCGGGTGCTGGCGGGGAAGGGGCTGGTCGAGGCGCGCCAGAAGCGCGGGACGATCGTGCGGCCCGAGGCGAGCTGGAACCTGCTCGATCCCGACGTGCTGCGCTGGCAGTTCGGCGAGGCGGGGCCGCAGATGCTCGTCGCGCTGACCGAGGTGCGGGCCATCGTCGAGCCCCCGGCCGCCCGGCTCGCCGCCGAGCGCCGCACCGACGCCGACGTCGCGGCGCTCGAGCAGGCGCTCGAGCAGATGGTCGAGACCGCGGAGGACCCGCCCGCGCACGCGGCGGCCGACGTGACCTTCCACCGCGTGCTGCTCGCCGCCTCGGGGAACGACCTGCTGGCTCGCATCGGCGCGGTGTTCGACGCGGTGCTGCGCGCGCGCGACGAGCTGGTCCACCGCGAGGGCCGCCACCTCGACGACTTCAGGGGACCGCACGAGGCCGTGCTGGCGGCGATCCGCGACCAGGACGCCGGACGCGCCCACGACGCGATGCGCGAGCTGATCGCCAAGTCGCAGTCCGACACGTTGGAGGTTGCCGATCCGGCGGGCAGCGGGGGTGCCGACGGCGAGCTGGCCGCATGAGGATCGCGCGCCTGGAGACGTTCCTCGTGCCGCCGCGGTGGCTGTTCCTGCGCGTCGAGACCGACGGCGGGGTCGTCGGCTGGGGCGAGCCGGTGGTCGAGGGACGCGCCGAGACGGTCCGCGCGGCGGTCCACGAGATGGCGGACTCGCTCGTCGGCGCCGACCCGCTCCGCATCGAGGATCACTGGCAGGTGCTGGCCAAGGGCGGGTTCTACCGCGGCGGGCCGGTGCTCTCCAGCGCGCTGGCGGGGATCGACCAGGCGCTCTGGGACATCGCCGGCAAGGTGCGCGGCGTCCCCGTGCACGAGCTGCTCGGCGGCCCGGTGCGCGAGCGCGTGCGCGTCTACACGTGGATCGGCGGCGACGAGCCCCGCGCGGTGGCCGACGCGGCGGCGGCGCAGCGCGCAGCCGGCTTCACGGCGGTGAAGATGAACGCCAACGGCCGGACCGCGTTCATCGACACGCCCGCCGAGACCGCGCGCGTCGTGGCGCGGCTCGCCGAGGCGCGCGCGGCGCTCGGCGACGAGTGCGACGTCGCACTCGACTTCCACGGCCGCGTGTCGATCCCGATGGCCAAGCGGCTGTTGCGCGAGCTCGAGCCGTACGCGCCGCTGTTCGTGGAGGAGCCGGTGCTGCCCGAGCACGCACACGCGCTGGCCGACCTCGTCCGCGGCACCACGATCCCGCTCGCGTGCGGCGAGCGTCAGTACTCGCGCTGGGACTTCCGCCCGCTCCTGGAGGCCGGCATCGCGGTGGTGCAACCCGATCTCTCGCACGCGGGCGGCATCTCCGAGGTGCGACGGATCGCCGCGCTGGCCGAGGTCTACGGCGCCGGGCTCGCCCCGCACTGCCCGCTCGGTCCGATCAGCCTCGCCGCGAGCCTGCAGGTCGCGTTCGCCACGCCCAACTTCGTCATCCAGGAGCAGAGCGTCGGGATCCACTACAACCGCGGCAGCGACCTCCTCGACTACCTGGCCGATCGCTCGGTGTTCCGCTTCGTGGACGGCTACGTGGAGCGCCCGCTCGGGCCGGGCCTCGGGATCGAGATCGACGACGCGGCGGTGCGCGAGGCCGCCGAGCGGGGCCATCGCTGGCGGTCGCCGGTGTGGCGCCACCACGACGGGGCCTTCGCGGAATGGTGAGCGGCCGGCTCGCTCGCGCTGAGCGTGGCGGGGGCCGAGTCCAACGTCGCGATCGGCGTCGCGCGGCTCGGGCACCCGGTCACCTGGATCGGCCGCGTGGGCGACGACGAGCTCGGCGAGCTCGTGCTGCGCACGCTGCGCGCCGAGGGCGTCGACGTCGCGGCGGTCGGACGCGAGCCGGACGCTCCGACCGGCCTGATGATCAAGGAGCGACGCGTGGGCGCCGTCACCCGGGTCCACTACTACCGCTCCGGCTCCGCGGGCGCGCGCCTGGCCGCCGGCGACATCCACGACGGGCTGCTCGCCGACGCCGGCATCGTGCACGTGACCGGCATCACGCCGGCGCTG
>DATHJG010000627.1:0-3352 GCA_035489875.1 Solirubrobacteraceae bacterium
CGCCCGTCTCATGCGCGGGAACGACGTGGTCGGATTCGAGAGCCGCGTCGTGTGTGCCGACGGCTCGGTGCGCTGGCTGCAATGGAACACGCGGACCATGCCTGAGCGAGGCGTCGCGTACTGCGTCGGCAGGGACGTGACCGACCGCCGGCGCGCCGACGCCGACTTGCGCAAGGCAGAGCGGATGGTCGAGGCGAGCCGCGACGAGCTTCGCGTGCTCGCGGATGAGCAGGCCGCATTGCGCCACGTGGCGACGCTGGTCGCGCGCGAGTCCCCGCCGCGGGAGGTCTTCGCCGCCGTCGCCGAGGAGGTGGGGCGGCTGCTGCGCGTCGACGGCACGCGGCTGCTGCGCTACGACCCCGGCGGAACCGCGACCATTGTCGGAGACTGGGGTGAACCTGAAGCCATGCTGGTCGGCACCCACGTGAAGTTGGATCCGGAGAGCTCGGTTCGCGATAGCGTCGCGTCGCTCGTGCTGCGTACGGGGCGGCCCGCCCGGATCGACGACTACACCACGGTGCCCGGCGCGCTGGGGGCCCTCGCGCGGAGCCTGGGCGTTCACTCGGCGGTCGGCACCCCGATCGTCGTCGGGGGCCGCCTCTGGGGCGCGATGGTCGCCATCTCGCGCCAGCCCGAGCCGCTGCCGGCCGACGCGGAGGCGCGGATCGGGGAGTTCACCGAGCTGGTCGCGACGGCGATCTCGAACATCCAGGTCCGGTCGGAGCTTGCGGCGTCGCGCGCCCGGATCGTCGCGGCGACCGACGAGGAGCGCCGCCGCGTGGTGCGCGATCTGCACGATGGGGCGCAGCAGCGCCTCGTCCACACGGTCATCACGCTCAAGCTGGCGCGCCGCGCGCTCGAGCGCGGGGACGCCACCGTCCCCGCGCTCGTGACCGAGGCGCTCGACCAGGCCGAGCGCGCGACGGCGGAGCTGCGCGAGCTCGCGCACGGCATCCTCCCCGCGGTCCTCACCGGGGGCGGGCTGCGCGCGGGCGTGGAGGCGCTGGCGTCCCGGATGCCGCTGCCGGTCGAGAACGACGTGTCCGTGGGCCGCCTCCCCGCGGCGGTCGAGGCGACCGCCTACTTCGTGGTCTCCGAGGCGCTGACCAACGTCGCCAAGCACGCTCGCGCTGCGCACGCCGAGGTGATGGCGCGGATCGAGGACGGCACGCTCGCGATCCAGGTGCGCGACGACGGCACCGGCGGCGCCCGGCCGGAGGGGAGCGGTCTCGTGGGCCTCGCGGACCGGGTCGCCGCCGTCGACGGCGAGCTCCGGATCGAGAGCCCGGCCGACGGCGGGACGCTGATCGCGGCCGCCATCCCGCTCGCCGGCTAGCGGGGTGGGATGACACCGCCTCTTGGCGCCGAGCCCGGTGGTTGGCACGCGGCAACTCACCGCTCAACGGCTGCGGCTGACCAGGGCGCCGGCGCTGGACGTCGGAGCGATCTCGTCACGCCACGGCAGCACCCGGCCGGAGCGCACCAGCTCGCCGTAGAAGCGAGCGTCGACGGTCGGCGCGAGCGCGAGGTCGAGCAGCGCCTCGGCGGCCTGGGCGGGCGTCTGCGCGGCGCTCATGTCGTCGAACCAGGGGCGCGAGGCGCCGGTGTCGATCAGGCCCGGGCAGACCGCGGCGATCAGGGTGCCGCCGGCGAGGTCGCGGTCGCGGCGCGCCGCGGCGACGGCCCGGACGGCGGCGACCTGCGCGACCTTCGACGGGATGTTGATCCACGCCGGCCAACCCTCGCTTTCCGCGCGGCCCGCGTGCACCGCCGCGCGCCAGTCGGCGAGCACGGCTTCGACGTCCTCGAGCGTGCCCGCCTGCTCGAACCGCGGCCGGACCGACGGGTCCAGGTGTCCGAGCGTTCCGAAGCTGCTGGCGACGACGAACATCCGCCCGCCGGGGCGCAGGATCGGCGTGAACGCCCGCAGCATCCTGGTGGTCCCGAGGTTGCTGGTCTCGACGAGCTCGTCGATCGCGTCGGCCGGCTGCTGGTCGGGCGAGATGCGAGCGCCGGCGTTCGAGAACACGATGTCCGCGCCGCCGTGGTCGCGCTGCAGCTCGTGGGCGAGATCGGCGATCGCGCCCCCGTCGCGCACGTCGAGCACCCGGCCCTCGACCTGCGCACCGTCCTGGCCGACGGTGGCGACGGCGTCCGCGAGGCGGGCGGCGTCGCGTCCGATCAGCAGCACGAGGTCGTCCGGACGGAGGCGGGCGGCGAGCCCCTGGGCGAGCGCCAGGCCCAGGCCCTGGTTGGCGCCGGTGACGAGCGCGATGCGTGGAGAAGTCATGGCTCGACGGTAGCCGCGATTCGCCATGCGCGATACGAGAATGCTGCACGTCTGCCATGCTCATTCGTCATGGCCGAGCTGTCCGTCACCGGTCTGCGCGTGCTGCGCGAGGTCGCCGAGCTGGGTTCGTTCAGCGCCGCGGCGCGCGGGCTCGGATACACGCAGTCGGCCGTGTCGCGTCAGGTCGCGGGCCTCGAGGCCGCCGCTGGACGCCGGCTGTTCGAGCGCCGCCGCGACGGCGTACGCCTCACCCCCGCGGGCAGCCGCCTGCTGGCGCGCGCGACGGCCGTCCTGGCCGAGATCGATGCCGCACGCCGGGAGCTCGACGGGTTATCCCCAGCTGCCGGCCCCGTCCGTCTGGGCGCGTTCCCGAGCGCGGGCGCCGCGCTGGTGCCGACGGCGCTCGGCACGCTCGCCCGGCAGCACCCGCGGCTCGAGGTCACGCTGCGCGAGGGCACCACCCCCTCGCTCATCCGCGCCCTGCGAACTGGGGCGATCGACCTCGCGGTGCTCGCTTCGCTGCCGCCGTTCCGCCCGTTCGACGGCGAGGCGCCACCGCTGCGAGTCGAGACGCTTTCGGAGTCCGAGCTGCGCGTCGCGGTGGGCCCGGGTCATCCGCTGGCGGCGCGCACCGCCGTAGAGCTCGAGGAGCTCGAGGGGCAGCGCTGGGTCGCCAGCCGCTCCGAGGGCGGCGAGACGCTGCTCGGGGTCTGGCCGGGGCTCGGCGGGCGCCCGCACGTCGCCTACGTGGCGCGCGACTGGCTGACCAAGCTCAACCTCGTCGCCGCCGGGCTGGCCGTCACCACGGTTCCGGGGATCGCCGCCGCCGCGGTCCCCCCGGACGTCCGGCTGCTCACCGTCCGCGGCGAGCCGCAGGAGGTCCGGCGCTCGGTGCTGGCCCGGCTGCCCGGGCCCGACGCGCCCGAGCTCGACGCGGTGGCCGACGCCCTGCGAGCGGCGGTCCAACTGCTCATCGGCACGACCGTCGAGCTCCAGGAGAGCGGGTGAAGGGCGGTCCGCGAGGGGAGTGAGCGCGCGGGCGTCGGTGTTCGTCAACGGCGG
>DATHJG010000628.1:0-2174 GCA_035489875.1 Solirubrobacteraceae bacterium
GCGATCTTCGACGACAACCTCGACGAGCTCGCACGCATCGCCAGCGAGACGCCCGATCCCGCCGACGCTTACATCAGCACGCTGCTGGCCACCGTCGAGATGCTCGCCCGCGACCGTGGCTTCGTCGACGTCTTCAACCACCGCGACAGCGCCAACGCCGTCAAAGAAGACATCGCGAGGCGCTTCCTCGCCATTCTCGCCCAGCCGTTGACCGCCGCGCAGGCCGCCGGGCGCGTCCGCGCCGACCTCAAGCTCGAGGACGCGATCCTGCTCGTCGACATGCTCGGCGCCGCCGTCGGCCTCACCGGCCCCGGGCGCGCAGAGAACCGAACGAGCCGCGCCGTCGCGCTCGTCCTCGACGCGATCGGTCCGCCCGACGCACGACGGCCACTGGACTGAACGCAGGCGTCCACCAGGGTTTGGAGCGGCGCGGGCACGACCGTCACGCGGACGGTCGTGCCTTCGAGCGCCTGGATGGCGACCAGCAGCTCGCCGTAGGTCATTCGACGGTGAGCGTTCCCTTCATGCCGGCCTCGAGGTGCCCGGGGACCGAGCAGTAGTACGTGTACGAGCCCGCGGCGAGGTCGAGCTGCGCTTCGGTCTCCGAGTCGGTGATCACTTCGGTGCGACCGAGATCCTCGTCGCCCTTCTGCACGACCACGTCGTGCGGCACCTGGGAGCCGTTCGTGAAGTCGAGCGTGACGCTGCCGGCCTTCGCTGTGAGCTCCGTGGGCTCGAAGGTCAGGCCGCCGTTCGGGTCGGCTGCCACGTTGACGGTCGACGTGGCGGCGTCGGTCTCCGGCTCCGACCCGGACTGGTTCGCCGGCGGTGCCGGTGCGGGATTGGAGGCCGCGGTGTCCTCGTCGTCACCGCCGCAGCCGGCGACGACGAGGCTGAGCGCCGCGAGCGCGATCGCGATCTTTCGCATTCTGTCCTGCCCTTCGTTTCTTCGTTCTTTGCTGGTTAGGCGATGGAGTTCCACTCGTCGGCGATGTGCTCCGACGACATCCACGCGAGTGCTTGGAGCGTCTCCGTCGGGTTCTTGCCCGCGGTGGAGAGGAAGGTCGAGGTGCCGAGGATCGCCAGGTTGGGGACCTCGTGGGAGAGGGAGTGCTTGTCGACCACGAACTGATCGCGATCGTCGCCCATCCGCGTGCCGCCGTAGACGTGTTGGTTCACGGGGAGGCGCAACGGCGGGTTCGACCACGCCTCTGCTGCTCCCATCTCCTTGAGCCATTGCTCGAGCTTCTTCTGGAGGAACGCCCCGCGCTTCTTCTCCTGCTGCTTGTAGTCGAAGGTGATCCGTGCGACGGGGAGCCCGGCGGGATCCTTGACCTTGGGATCGAGGTCGATGAAGTTGTCCTCGTACGGCAGGACCTCCATCTGCGCGAGCGCGGCAGCGATGGAGTTGCCGTTCTTGGCCATCCACGCCTTCCACTGCGAGCCCCATCGCCGCTCGAGCGAGGGCGGGACGGTACGGGCGGTCGCGATCGGCTTGGCCTCGCTCCCGGTCGACATTCCTGCGCCGCCGATGAAGTCCAGGCCCGCGTGGTCGAAGTTGTCGCCCTCGAAGTCGTCGAAGGCCATGTACTGCGATCCAGGGCCGCCGAAGCGGTTCAGCCGCTTCCCGTCGAACGCTCCGCTGCCGATGATGAACCCGTGGCTCATGAAGCCCTTGCCGACCTGGCCGGCGTTGTTGGACAACCCCTTGGGAAACGCCTTGCTCTTGGAGAGCAAGAGCAGCCGCGTGTTCTCGTAGACGAAGCCCGAGAGGATCACGAGCGAGGCCGGTTGGAAGTGCTCCTTGCCGTCCTTCAGGTACGTGACGCCGGTGGCGCGACCGTCGTTGTCGACCGCGATCTCCGTGACGCGCGAGCCCGTCTCGACCTTGAGGTTGCCGGACTTCTCCGCGCGGGGGATCGCGTTGAGGTTGACCGAGCCCTTGGCGTTCGTGTGGCAGCCGTTCTGCGTGCAGAAGCCGCAGTACTGGCAACCCGGCTGGCCCTCGTATGGCTCTGAGTGGATCGCGGACGGACCCGGGAACGGATGCCATCCGGCCTGCTTGGCAGCGTTCGTGGCGAGATCGATGTACCCGCTTCGGCGCAGCGGCGGCAGGGGGTATTCCCTCGACCTGGGTCCCTCGAGCACGTTGCCGGCGGGATCCTTCTTGCCTT
>DATHJG010000629.1:0-3636 GCA_035489875.1 Solirubrobacteraceae bacterium
GGCAACGGCTTCACGGGCGACACGCCGGTCTACGCGCACTACGTGTTCAAGAACAAGCTCCGCAAGACCGTGCGGATGGCGCGCAAGACGGGCACCTGCGGCAGCTGGAACGCGCGCAAGGCGCAGATCCCCGTCAAGCAGCCGAAGCCCGGCGCCTGGACCGTCCAATTCGACCAGTCCAAGCGCTACTTCGACGCGACGAATCCCGACTCGGGCCTCGACAGCGTCTTCGTCCGGCTCGGGATCTCGGTCACGCTCGTCCGCAAGAACGGCTAGCTCACGCCGCGGCGGGCGCAGGCTCCTCCGGAACCGGCGCTTCCGTGCGCCTGCGCTCGAAGCGCAGCTCGCCCTCGGCGGCGTCGACGCGGATGTGGTCGCCCGCGGTGAAGTCGCCCTGCAGCAGGCCGAGCGCGAGCCGGTCGACCAGGTGCTTCTGGATCACCCGCTTGAGCGGGCGCGCGCCGTAGGTCGGGTCGTAGCCCATGTCGCCGAGCAGCAGGCGGGCGGCGTCGGTCAGCTCGACCGTCACGCCGCGCTCGGACACGCGGCCGATCAGCCGCTCGACCTGGAGGTCGACGATCCGGCTGAGCTGCTCGCGCGTGAGCGACTCGAACTCGACGATGTCGTCGACGCGGTTGATGAACTCCGGCTTGAACTGGGCCTCGACGCCACGCCGCCCCCCGGGGACGTTCGACGTCATGATGAGCACGGTGTTCTTGAAGTCGACCGTGCGGCCGTGGCCGTCGGTCAGGCGGCCGTCGTCCATGACCTGGAGTAGCACGTTGAACACGTCGTTGTGCGCCTTCTCGATCTCGTCGAGCAGCACGACGGAGTACGGGCGCCGCCGGACCGCCTCGGTGAGCTGGCCGCCCTCCTCGTAGCCGACGTAGCCGGGAGGCGCGCCGACGAGCCGCGACACGGAGTGCTTCTCCATGTACTCCGACATGTCGATCCGCACCATCGCGTCCTGGGAGTCGAACATGAACTCGGCGAGCGCGCGCGCCAGCTCGGTCTTGCCGACGCCGGTGGGACCGAGGAAGAGGAACGTGCCGATCGGGCGGTCGGGGTCCTGCAGCCCGGCGCGCGAGCGGCGCAGGGCGTTGGAGACCGCGACGACGGCCTCGTCCTGCCCGATCACCCGCTGGTGCAGGCGCTCCTCCATGTGGATCAGCTTCTCGACCTCGCCCTCGAGCATGCGGGAGACCGGGATGCCGGTCCACTTCGCGACGACGTCGGCGATCTCGTCGGCGTCGACGCGCTCTGACAGGTAGACCGGCGGCTCGACGTCGTCCTCGGCGCGCTCCTCGGCCTCCGCGAGCTGGTGCTCGAGCTTCGGGATCTCGCCGTGGCGCAGCTCGGCGGCGCGCTGGTAGTCGAGCTCGCGCTCGGCGCGCTCGAGCTCCCCTCGAGCCTCGTCGAGCCGCTCGCGCAGCTTGCCGTGGCCCTCGGCCTGCTCCTTCTCGCGCTCCCACTGGGCCTTCATCCCCGCGAACTGCTCGCGCAGGTCGGCGAGCTCGCGCTCGATCTCCTCGCGCCGCTCGACCGCCGTCTCGTCGCTCTCGACGGCCACCAGCTCGATCTCGAGCTGCTTGATCCGGCGGCCGACCTCGTCGATCTCGGTCGGCATCGACGTGATCTCGATCGAGACGCGCGAGGCGGCCTCGTCGACCAGGTCGATCGCCTTGTCGGGCAGGAACCGGTCGGTGATGTAGCGATGCGACAGCGTGGCCGCGGCGATCAGCGCCGCGTCGGTGATCGTGACCTTGTGGTGCGCCTCGTAGCGCTCCTTCAGCCCGCGCAGGATCGCGATCGTCGCCTCGACGCTCGGCTCGCCGACCGTGATCGGCTGGAAGCGGCGCTCCAGCGCGGCGTCCTTCTCGACGTGCTTGCGGTACGCGTCGAGCGTCGTGGCGCCGATCGCGCGCAGCTCGCCGCGGGCGAGCATCGGCTTGAGCAGGTTCGCGGCGTCGACGGCGCCCTCGGCGGCTCCGGCGCCGACGATCGTGTGCAGCTCGTCCATGAACAGGATCACCTGGCCGCGCGCGTCCGCGATCTCCTTGAGCACCGCCTTCAGGCGCTCCTCGAACTCGCCGCGGTACTTCGAGCCGGCGAGCAGCGCGCCGATGTCGAGCGCGATCACCTTGCGGTCGCGCAGCGACTCGGGCACGTCGCCGGAGACGATCCGCTGGGCGAGGCCCTCGACGATCGCGGTCTTGCCGACGCCGGGCTCGCCGATCAGCACCGGGTTGTTCTTCGTCCGGCGCGAGAGGACCTGGATGACGCGGCGGATCTCGTCGTCGCGCCCGATCACCGGGTCGAGCCTGCCGTCCTCGGCCGCGCGCGTGAGGTCATTGCCGAACTTCTGCAGCGACTCGTACGCGTCCTCTGCGTTCTCGGTGGTCGCGCGATGCGAGCCGCGGATCTCCGCGACGACCTGCGCGATCGCCTGCTTGGTCGCGCCGTTGGAGCGCAGCACGTCGCCGGCGGACGAGTTGTGGCCGGCCAGCGAGAGCAGCAGGTGCTCGGTGGTGATGAACTCGTCCTGCATCTCGCGCGCCTCGTGCTCGGCGGCGCGCAGGACGGCCATCAGGTCGGGATCGGTGTGGGCTCGGCGACGGACGCGAGCGTCGGAAGCGCGGCGAGCGCGGCCTCGACGTCGGCGTCCACCGAGGCGCCGATGCGGTCCAGGATGCGGCGCACGAGCGCGTCGTCGGCGCGCAGCAGGGCCGCGAGGAGGTGGATGGGGGCCACCTGCGCGTGCTTGCGCTCGGCGGCGAGCGAGAGCGAGGCCTGGATGGCCTCGCGTGCCTTTTGCGTGAAGCGATCGAGTTGCATGAGCCTCTTCTAGATCTCAGTCAGGTCGACTCAGATTCTAGCCGCTCAACGATCGAGGTCGTGAACGGAGACGAGGCCCGTCTCCAGCGCGCGGCGCACCAGCTCCGTGCGCTTGTGGTACTGCGGCACGTCGCCGACCTCGAACGCCTCGAACAGGGCGCGCATGTGGGTCTTGACGGTTTCCACGCTGACGAACAGCGCCCCGGCGATCTCGCGGTTCGACGCCGCGCCGCCGCCGCGCTCCAGCGCGGGCCGGCACAGCTCCAGCAGCACCTTGCGCTGCGACTCGGTCGGCTTGGGCACGACACGGTCGAGCGCCGGCGTCGTGCGCCGCAGGTCGTCGCCGCCGGCCGCGTTGAAGATCAGCTGCGTGCGGCCGATGCGCAGGACGTCGCCGTCGTGCAGGACGTAGGGGCCGTTGATCCGGGCCATGTTGACGAGCGTGCCGTTCGACGACCCGCGGTCCTCGACGGTCCAGGCGCCGCCGACCTGCTCGAGCAGCGCGTGCGCGCGCGACGCCTCGGTGTCCCAAGTCAGCGCGACCTCGCACGCGGCGAGCCGCCCGACGGACAGCCGCTCACGCCCAGGCTCCAGCTCGACGATCCGCTGCACATCATCGCCGTCGCGGTACTCGATGAACGCCACTCCACTTCGCTGCGCCGCGATCACGGCCTGGAGCTCGACGGGCGTGCGCCGGTGCAATCCCAGGGATTCAGGCACGACGCCACTCTAGGCCATAGAGTGCGGCCCGGCCCACGACCAAGGAGCGTTTCTATATGCCCGGCACTCCGCCACCCCTCT
>DATHJG010000630.1:0-3529 GCA_035489875.1 Solirubrobacteraceae bacterium
GCACGATGATCGGCGCGGGCCTCACGAACCTGTCCCTGGTCTGGTACCTCGTGACCGAGCTGCTCGCGACCCCCGGCAAGAAGCACCGCGCCCTGCAGCAGTTCGCGCCGCGGGCGAAGCGCCGCGACTGGCACCTGATCACGGCCGGCCAGCGTGTGCAGATCCTGAAACGGGATGCGAAGGGCAAGGCCGTCATCCAGTTCGGCACCGAGGTGGTGTCGTCCGCCGACGGGACGATCGCGGGCCTGCTCGGCGCATCGCCGGGTGCGTCGACCGCCGTTCCGATCATGCTTGACGTGCTCGCGAAGTGCTTCCCGAATCGCCTCGCCCGCTGGGAGCCGCGGATCGAGCAGATGATCCCGACCTATGGGACCCAGCTATCGACGAACAAGGCCGTGGCCAGGCAGACCCTGACCCGCACGGCAAAGGCTCTCGCGATCGCCCCGTAATCCGCGGCTTGACGCTCTCCAGCATCCGGGCTAAGTTCGACGATCGTGAAGCTGTAGGTCCTGCCCTCTTCCGCGTCCGCGGCCCGTGCCCGGCGGAAGTCTCTCTCCTGAGACAGGACACCTCCCTTTGCCATCGACATCCACTCTTCTCTCTGTGCTGCGCGCCGACGGCGTCTCGCACGCGTACGGCGACCGCGTCGTGCTGACCGATCTCTCTCTCGTCGCGAGCGGCGGGCAACGGCTCGGCCTGCTCGGTGAGAACGGCGCAGGCAAGTCGACCCTGCTGCGGTTGCTGGCCGGTGTCGAGCCGCCCGATCGTGGCGCGATCGAGCGACCGGCGCGCACTGCGCTGCTCGCACAGGAGGTCCGGTTCGACCCCGAGGTCCCGCTCGGGGCGATCATCGAGGACGCCATCGCCGACGTGCGCGCCATCGAACGCGAGCTGCAGGATGCCGCGGAGGCCCTCGCGGACGGTCCCGCCGCCGAGGCCCGCTACGCGGTCGCGCTGGAGGCCGCCGAGGCGGCCGACCTCTGGACGCTCGATACGCGCCGCGACGAGCTGCTCGACGGCCTGGGAGTCGGCGACCTGCCGCTCGACCGTGCCATCGGCGAGGTCTCGGGTGGGCAGCGCAGCCGGGTCGCGCTGGCCGCTCTCCTGCTGGCCGCGCCCGATGCCCTGCTGCTCGACGAGCCGACCAACCACCTCGACGACACGGCGGTCGCGTTCCTGGTGACGCGCCTGCGTGAGTGGCGCGGCGCCGTCGTGTTCGCGAGCCACGACCGGGCGTTCCTGGATGACGTGGCGACCGACCTCATCGACATCGATCCTGCCCGCTCTGGCGTCACCCGGTACGGCGGCAACTACACGGATTACCTCGCAGAGAAGGCCGCAGAGCGGGTGCGCTGGGAGGCGCAGTTCGCCGCGGAGGAGAAGGAGCTGGCAGCCCTCGAGCACTCGGTCGCCGTCATCGCGCCGGCGGTCAACCACGCGCGGGCGATGACGGACCGCAACAAGATGAGCTACGGCGCGAAGGGCAACCGCGTGCTGCAGCAGATCTCTCGGCGCGTGCGGAACGCGCAGGGGCGCCTCGACGATCTCGAGGAGCACCGCGTCGACCAGCCGACGGCCCTGCTCAGCTTCGCCGGCATCCCGAGCGGATCGCACGTGCTCGACGATGACGAGCCGCTGCTGGCGCTCGCCGGCGCCCGGGTCGGCGACCGGCTCTCGCTCAACAGCCTGAAGATCGCCCCGGATGCGCGCCTGCTGGTGACCGGTCCGAACGGTGCGGGCAAGTCGACGTTGCTCGAGCTACTGGCGGGACGTCTCACCCCGGACGCCGGCCGGGTCGCGCGCCGCAAGGGTCTGCGGGTCGCCCTGCTCGAGCAGGATGTGCGGTGGGCAGACCCGACCGCGACGCCGCGCGCGCTGTACGAGCGCACGCTCGGCGAGCGACGGGCCGAGTCGTTCCCGCTGTCGGGTCTCGGCCTGCTCGCCGAACGCGATCTCGATCGCCCGGTCGGACGGCTCTCGATCGGGCAGCAGCGGCGCACGGCGCTCGCATTGATCATCGCGAAGCCGCCGCACGTGTTCCTGCTCGACGAGCCGACCAACCACCTGTCGCTGTCGCTCGCGACCGAGCTCGAGGACGCGCTCGGCACGTATCCCGGCGCCGTGGTGGTCGCGAGCCACGATCGCTGGCTGCGCCGCCGCTGGTCGTCGCCGACGTTGCGGCTCGTCGACGGCCGCGCCGCTTGACTCGGAGTAGAACGTATGTTCGAATGTCGACATGCGGTGGGGTGGTCAGCAGGTCGATGCCGAAGACGCGGACGCCCTCCCGGGTCTGGCCTCCCGCCACGACCTGGTGCGCTCGGTGCAGACGCCCGAGTTCGCCGGCATCACGTTCCACGAGGTTCTCGCTAAGAGCGCCCTCAACCACGTTCCCGGCTCCTCGAACGCCCTCCCGTTCGGCTGGACGATCAACCCGTATCGCGGATGCAGTCATGCCTGTGTCATGTGCTTCGCCCGCAAGACCCACGAGTACCTCGACTTCGACAGCGGCAGGGACTTCGACACCCAGATCGTGGTGAAGGTGAACGTGGGCGAGGTGCTGGCCCGCGAGCTGGCGCGCCCGAGCTGGGGGCGTCATCCCGTCGCGCTCGGCACGAACACCGATCCGTACCAGCGGGCCGAGGGCCGGTACCGGTTGATGCCCGGGATCATCGGCGCGCTCGCCGCCTCGGATACGCCCTTCAGCATCCTGACCAAGGGCACGCTGCTGCGGCGCGACATCCCGTTGTTGCAGGCGGCCGCAGAACGTGTCCGGGTCGATGTCGCCATGACGGCCGACCTGTTCGACCCCGAGCTGCGCGCCTCGATCGAACCGGGCGCGCCGACGACCGAAGCCCGGCTCGCGACGGTGCGCGCCGTGAAGGACGCGGGCTTGAACGTGTCGGTATTCCTGATGCCGGTGTTCCCGTACCTCACCGATTCGATCGCGCACCTGAATCGCGCGTTCTCCGCGATCCGGGATGCCGGGGCCGACTCGGTCGCGTATTCGGCGTTGCACCTGCGGCCGGGTGCGCGCGAGTGGTACCTCGCCTGGCTCGAACGCGAGCACCCCGACCTGGTTGCGCGCTACCGCGACCTGTACGGAACGGGCAGCTACGTCGACAAGCGGTACCGGGCGTGGCTCGCCGCCCGGGTGCGGCCGCTGTTGCGTCGGTACGGGCTCGAGCGTGAGCCACGGGTCGACCCGGTAACGGGCGTCCCACGGGCCGGTCTGATCGCGGCGGAACTGCCCGCGCATGCGGCCGCCGGAATACAGCCGACGCTCTTCTGAGCGGGCGGGTGCGCGTCCCCCTGCCGATCCGAGCGGGGTTCATTAGGCTGTGCGCATGACCACGAGCGGACCTCCTACGCTCACGGGCGCACCCGGCGGCACCCCGACCTCGCGCGTGCGTCTGGCTATCCTCGACGATCACGAGGTCCTGCTCGACAGTCTCGGCAGTTGGATCACCACGCATGCGCCCGACTTCGAGGTCGTCCTGATGGCGGCGACCTGGTTGCAGCTCGTGCACAG
>DATHJG010000631.1:0-4512 GCA_035489875.1 Solirubrobacteraceae bacterium
GGCACCCCGACCGCTCCTCCGCGGCGACCATGACCAACCGGCTGCGTACGGAGGCGACGGACCATCTGTTGGCTGCCGGCCGCGCCGTGGGGGCACGGCGTTTCGTGGCGCAGAGCTTTGGGGCGTTCCGATTCGCTCGCACAGGCGGGCCGGTGCACACCGAGGACGATCCCCTCGATCCCAACGACCCGCCGGCGGCGCTGCGGACGGCGCAGGCGGCGTACCTCTACCTGGAGCGGGCGGTGACGACGATCGAGTGGGGCGAGGGTCTCGCGTTGCGCTACGGCGGCTTCTACGGTCCGGGGACCTCGATCAGCCTGGCTCCGGATGCGGTGATGGCGGCGCCGATACGGAAGCGCCGGTTCCCGATCGTCGGCGACGGGGGTGGCGTCTGGTCGCATGTCCACGTCGAAGACGCCGCGGCGGCGACCGCGGTTGCGGTCGACCACGGCCAGCCGGGTGTCTACAACATTGTCGACGACGACCCCGCGCCGGTGCGGGAGTGGCTGCTGGTGCTGGCGAGCGCGTTGGACGCCAAGCCGCCACGACGTGTCCCGCGCTGGCTGGGGCGGCTGGCGGCCGGTGAGGCGGCGACCGTCATGATGACCGAGGCGCGGGGTGCCTCGAACGCGAAGGCCAAGCGCGAGCTCGGTTGGCAGCCGCGCTATGCGAGCTGGCGGCAGGGGTTGGCGCAGGGACTGGGCTGAGCGATGACCGAGGAGGAGTTCGAGCAGCTGCGCCCGTCGGCGTTCGCGATCGCCTACCGGATGCTCGGCAGCGTGAGCGACGCGGAGGACGTGGTGCAGGAGGGGTTCCTCCGCCTCCACCGGGCGCGCGCGGGCGGCGAGCGGATCGAGTCGCCGCGCGCCTACCTGTCGACGGTGGTCTCGCGGCTCTCGCTCGACCACCTCCGCTCGGCTCGGGTCCGGCGCGAGACCTACGTGGGCGAGTGGCTGCCGGAGCCGCTCGTGGCGAGCGCCGACGACGATCCCGCCCGCAAGGCCGAGATGGCGGACTCGCTGTCGCTCGCCTTCCTCGTCCTGCTCGAGAGCCTGTCGCCCGAGCAGCGCGCCGCGTACCTGCTGCGCGACGTGTTCGACGAGCCCTACGACCGGATCGCGGAGATCGTCGGCACGAGCGAGCAGAACGCCCGCCAGCTCGCCACACGGGCCCGCCGCCACGTGGAGGAGCGGCGCCCCCGGTTCGAGGCCTCGCGCGAGCAGCGCGACGAGCTCGCGACCCGCTTCTTCGCGGCCGCCGAGGAGGGCGATCTCCAAGGGCTCGAGGCGCTGCTGGCCCACGACGTGGTGCTCCACGGCGACGGCGGCGGCAAGGCGCCCGCCCTCGCACGTGCGCTCCACGGCCGCGCCAGGGTGGCGCGCACGCTCAGCATGGCGTGGCTGCGCGTCGGCACCCGCTTCGGCGCCATCACCACGCGCCGCGAGGAAATCAACGGGCAACCAGGTGCGCTGGTCTTGGACCGCGAGGGCAGGCTGATCAGCGTGATGATCCTCGACATCGCGGAGGGCCAGATCCAGGCCGTGAGCTCGATCGTCAACCCCGACAAGCTGCGGCACCTCGGGCCGGTGGCCGACCTGCGCGCGCTACTGCGCGAGCGGAGCTAGATGCTTCAGCTCGCGGGCTCGAGCTGGACCGCGACCACTGCGATCCCGATGCGCGCGAACCAGTCGCGCCTTATCGTGATCTCGACGGCAACGAGATCGGTTTCGGCGCGGTCGGCTGAGCTGGGGTCAGGGGCGACCGGGGCGGAACGCGAGCGGCCCCCCGGATCGCAGCAGAGATCGAAAGGTGCAGGGCCCGTGCAGGCCGCTCGACGCAGGATGATTCGCAAGCTCGACCCAGCCGACACCAGAGACTCGCGCCGTCAAACGAGCGGCCGCGCTGATGCGACGTGTCCGGGTCGGACCGCCCGATGAAGCGGCCCGCGAGGGAGCGCCACACGACAACGGGCGTCGCTCCCGCGTAGAGATGCAAGCGGAAGTGTCGACGGTCCATCCCCGCGCGCGCTTGGGACGAGCAGCGGGCGTGTCCACTCGCGCGCCCGACACGCCCGCTTGGGATGTAGAGGAGGAGCGAGGCCCTCGGTTCCCGTCCGTCACGGAGAGCAGCGGGCTCGACGACGGTTGTGAGCGCGATTGACCCGCGGATGCAGAGCCGCGGGTCTGCATGTCCGCTAACGGAGCGCTGGGTCAGGCGGGCGGCGTCAAGGCTTGTGTCTGGCGACCCGGGGGCGCGGCGAATGGACCCCGCCGCTGCCTGCGAGGGGCGGCGACCGCGCGCGGGTCTAACCGGGGACCTACGGTGCGTCGCACATGACCATTGGTGGCGACGACGGCGGCGTACCTGTCTCCGCCCCGATCTGGGGGAAGCGGCTGCGTCGCGTCGCCAAGCCGGGGAGACGGCGCCGCCGGCCGCGACTGCTCGACCGCTTCCCGTCGACCGGATGAGCGACGACGTCGTGGATCGCGTCGCCGGCGCGCCGACTGCGCGGGCGGCCGTGCTGCGCACGAGCGCCGCTCCGCTGCTCGACGCCAAGGGGGCTGCGGCGCTGCTCAACGTGCCCGCAACGTGGGTGCTCGCAGAGGCACGCGCGGCGCGCATCCCGCACGTGCGGCTCCACATGCCGCCCGATGCGATCACCGCCGACCACATCGATGCGTACAAGGAGAAGCTGCTGGCCGGCTGGCGTCGCGAGCGGGCCACGGACGGCTCCTACGCGTGGGCAGAGCAGGCCGAGGGTCCGCTGAGCAACCGCACGATCGTCCGGCACCTGGTCGTGCTCAACGGCATCTTCAAGCGCGCCAAGTGCAAGGGTTGGATCACGGACAACCCCGCATCGGGCGAGATGGTCGAGCGCCCGCCCGTCATCTACACCGGCGAGTTCGACACCTACACGCGCGACGAGGTCGAGCTGCTCGCCGCGCACGCGAGGAACTCGCAGGACGCTGCGATCTACCGCACCGCCGCCTACACCGGCCTCCGTCAGGGCGAGCTGCTCGCGCTCCAGTGGCGCGACGTGAACTTCGTCACCGGCCTGGTCCACGCCGAGAACGCGGACGTTGCGCGGCCCCAGCTCGGTGGCCGCGCCCTTGACCAGGCCGATGAGTCCCCACTTGGCGGCCTGGTACCTGCACCCTCAGCCGCGCCCCGACCATGCGCGACTGCTCTCGGAGGCGTTCGCCGAGAGCAGCGTGTCGCCGGCTTCGGGTACGCTCGGGACACGCCTGCCGCGGACGGCGCCACAGAGGAGCGCGCCGACACCGCGTTTCCCTGCAAACCAAGTACCCGGGGCGGGACTCGAACCCGCACGGCCGCGAAGGGCCAATGGCTTTTGAGGCCATCGTGTCTGACCAATTCCACCACCCGGGCGGGTCGGCTCACATGATAAGGACCGGGTCATGAGCTCCAACGACACCGTCGCCGTGCTCGGCACGGGGATCATGGGCGCGCCGATGGCGCGCAACCTGCTCGCCGCCGGGTTCCCCGTGCGCGCGTGGAACCGGACGGGGGAGAAGGCGGCACCGCTCGCCGACGCGGGCGCCGTCGTAGCGGGGTCCCCGCGCGAGGCGACCGCGGGCGCCCAGATCGTCCTGACCATGCTCGCGGACGCCGACGCGGTGCTCGAGACCGTGGCGGACGCGCTCGACCCCGGGCAGGTGTGGCTGCAGATGTCGACGGTCGGCCTCGCCGGCGCCGAGCGCTGCGCGGCGCTGGCGGCGGAGCGCGGGGTGACGCTCGTCGACGCGCCGGTGCTCGGCTCGCGCCAGGCCGCGGAGGACGGCACGCTGATCGTCCTCGCGTCCGGTGCGGACGACGTGCGCGAGCGGGTCGACCCGCTGTCCGACGTCGTCGGCCAGCGCACGTGGTGGCTGGGGGAGGCGGGTACCGGCCAGCGGGTCAAGCTCGTCGCCAACACGTGGGTCCTGACGCTCGTCGAATCGCTGGCGGAGACCCTCGTGCTCGCCGAGGGGCTCGGCGTGGCGCCGCGCACGTTCCTCGACGTGATCGCGGGCGGGTCGCTCGACTCCGGCTACGCGCAGCTCAAGGGCAGGGCGATGATCGAGCGCGACTTCCCGCCGGCGTTCCCGCTGCGCCACGCGGCAAAGGACCTGCGGCTGATCGAGGAGGCGGCAGACCGCCACGAGCTCGACGTGCCGCTGATCGACGCGGTGGCCGAGCGGTACGCGCAAGCGGTCGCGGCCGGACTCGGCGACCTCGACATGTCCGCGACGTTCCTGACCGGCGCCGAGCGCCGCTAGATCGCCGGAGCCGGCTCGCGGCCGCGGGCGGCCGGCGGCGGCGGGTCGGCGGGGTGCTCCACCTCGACGTTCCACGCCTGCTGGAAGCCGCGCATCGCGAACGCGATCAGCAGCAGTTGCAGTGGGACGAGCAGCGCGGTGAGGATCCCGACGACGTCGGAGGCGATCGCCGGGTCGGTGAACCCGGCCTGGTCGCGCTCGAACCAGCCCGGCACGGAGACGAGGGCGAAGA